>CALWIS010000216.1 GCA_944380795.1 uncultured Clostridia bacterium
TTTCTATTATGCACCTCTTTTATGAAAAAAGCATCACCCGGCTGTAAATATTTCCTGCAAATAGAAAAAAACCGCCAATTCCCTTTTCAGGGAACCAGCGGTTTTCTTTTCACGTACGAAATAAAAGGGGGTTAAATTACTTAACCTCAACCTCAGCGCCAGCCTCGGTCAGCTTAGCCTTCATGGACTCAGCGTCGTCCTTGGAAACGCCTTCCTTCAGGGTCTTGGGAGCCTCGTCAACGAGAGCCTTAGCTTCCTTCAGGCCCAGGCCGGTGACCTCGCGAACAACCTTGATAACAGCGATCTTGTTAGCGCCAGCGGACTTCAGCACAACGTCGAACTCGGTCTTCTCTTCAGCAGCGGGAGCAGCGCCACCAGCAACGGGAGCAGCAGCAACAGCAACAGGAGCAGCAGCGGAAACGCCGAATTCCTCTTCCAGAGCCTTTACCAGCTCGGACAGCTCCAGAACGGTGAGAGCCTTTACGTCTTCAATCAGCTTAACAACTTTCTCAGACATGGTTGTAACCTCCAAAAATCAATGTAAATTTCATTTTTATTGAGACTAGAATGACGGGAACACATCGCCTCTATTTGCATTCCCCTATTGCGGAAAACCGCAATGATTACGCTTCTGCGCCCTTCTTCTCGGCAATGGCATTCAGTGCAACGACCAGACCCTTCATGGTTCCGTTCAGCACGGTAGCAAAACCGGTGATGGGAGCATTCAAGCCGCCCAGAACCTGAGCCAGCAGAACTTCCTTGGAAGGCAGCTTAGCCAGATTCTTCACGCCCTCTGCGTCGATCATCTTGCCGTCAACAAAGCCGGCCTTCACCGTGAAGTTCTTGTTCTTCTCGGCATACTCGCAAAGGACCTTTGCAGCGCCCACATAATCTTCCTGGGAAATAGCAATAGCGGTGGTACCCTCCAGAACGGAGTCCAGGCCGTCAATGCCAGCTTCCTTGAGAGCACGGCCCAGCAGGGTGTTCTTCACAACCTTATACTCGTTGCCGTTCTCACGCAGGCTTTTACGCAGCTTGGTGTCGTCAGCCACGGTGATACCCTTGTAATCTACGATCACGCCGGTAACGGAGCTCTTCAGCTTTTCGCTGAGTTCAGCCACCTGCTGCTTCTTCTGCTCTAAAATCTTCTCGCTTGGCAAATGGTTTCACCTCCACGTACATGAAAATATGCTGTATTTCGGGAAGGCTTCGACCGATTTTCACAGTCATATGCAAAAAGCCCTCTCCGCGTTGCCGCGGAAAGGGCATATCATCGCGTCCAACTTTACATTTCGTAAAACTGTCTCTGATAAGCGCTCCCTCGGCAGGTTGGAATTTCTTCCTTTAAGCAAACTGCACCTGCTGTCTTTGGAAAAACAGCTTTACAATTATATCATGAAAAACTCATGTTGTCAAGGGAACGCAAGGGAAATATTATGATTTCCCCAATATTTCAGCAATCCTTAGCCAACCTTGTTGGGGTTGATGCGGATGCCAGGGCCCATGGTGGAAGCAACCACACAGGAGCGGATATACTGACCCTTAGCAGCTGCGGGCTTTGCCTTAACAATAGCGCCCAGCAGGGTGTTGAAGTTCTCCTCCAGCTTCTCTTTACCAAAGGAAACCTTGCCAATGGGGCAGTGGATGATGTTGGTCTTGTCCAGACGGTACTCGATCTTACCAGCCTTAGCTTCCTGAACAGCCTTGGCGATATCCATGGTAACCGTACCAGCCTTGGGGTTAGGCATCAGGCCACGAGGACCAAGCACCTTACCAAGACGGCCCACAACGCCCATCATGTTGGGGGTAGTGATCACCACGTCGAAATCCATCCAGCCGCCCTGGATCTTCTGGACCATTTCTTCTGCACCGACAAACTCAGCGCCGGCAGCCTGGGCTGCGTCGGCCTGCTCGCCCTTGCAGATAGCCAGCACGCGGACAGTTTTGCCGGTGCCGTTGGGCAGAACGATAGCACCACGAACCTGCTGGTCAGCGTGACGGCTGTCAACGCCCAGCTTTACGTGCACTTCAACGGTCTCGTCAAACTTGGCGGTACCAGTCTTTACGCACAGGTCCAGTGCTTCGTCTGTATCATAAAATTTGCTGCGGTCGATCAGCTTGATGCCGTCGACATATTTCTTACCGTGTGTCATGGGATAATCCTCCCTGTTGAGTGGTAAATATCGGATTTATAAAAGTTCCTCCCACCCGGGTGATCAGTCGACGACTTCAACGCCCATGCTGCGGCAGGTACCAGCCACCATGCTCATGGCAGACTCGATATTTGCAGCGTTCAGATCGGGCATCTTCTGCTCGGCGATCTTTCTGACCTGTTCGCGGGTAATCTTCGCAACCTTTGTCTTGTTCGGCACGCCGGAACCGCTCTCGATACCGCAAGCCTTCTTAATCAGAACAGCAGCGGGGGGAGTCTTGGTGACAAAAGTGAAGGAACGGTCAGCATAGACCGTGATGATGACGGGGATAATCAGACCCACGTCGTTCTTGGTGCGCTCGTTGAATTCCTTCGTGAACGCCATGATGTTGACGCCGTGCTGGCCGAGAGCCGGTCCAACAGGGGGCGCCGGGGTTGCCTTGCCAGCAGGTATCTGCAGCTTAATAAAG
Organism: uncultured Clostridia bacterium; assembly: GCA_944380795.1. Taxonomy (GTDB): domain Bacteria; phylum Bacillota; class Clostridia; order Oscillospirales; family Acutalibacteraceae; genus Heritagella_A. The sequence continues at coordinate 2,623 of CALWIS010000216.1, forward strand.
CCCGTAACCTTTTGAGCCATTTTCTTGCACCTCCAAAATTCGTGGTGGATGGCGGGATGTACCCTTTGGGCACATTCCTCCCACAGGGGCTTTGCCCCTCATAACAAATACCGCATTGCGGCCTGTTACCAAAAACTTCTCTGCGGTTTTCGCCGCATTATTCCACCGTTTCCACCTGGTTGAGCTCCAGCTCCACCGGGGTCTCACGGCCGAACATGGATACCATGACCCGCACGCTGTTTTTCTCAGCGTCCAGTTCTTCTACCGTACCCACAAAGCCTTCCAGCGGCCCGTCAATAATCTGGACGGAATCGCCAACGGCATAGGACACCTCTACTTCCTTTGACTCCACACCCAAGCGGGCCACTTCGGCATCCGTCAGGGGAATGGGCTTGGAAGAGGGGCCAACGAAGCCGGTGCATCCGCGGATATTTCGCACGATATACCAAGACTCGTCTGTCATGACCATTTTTACCAGCACATAGCCGGGGAAAATTTTACGCTCCACTTCCCGCTGCTTTCCATCCTTGACCTCGGTCACGGTCTCGGTGGGAACGCGGATCTCCTGAATCAGGTCGTGAAGCTGACGGTTTTCCACCGTCTTTTCAAGGTTGGATGCTACCTTGTTCTCATACCCGGAATAGGTATGGACAACATACCATCTGGATTCATCTGCCATTCTTCATTCCTCCGCAGCAGCCAGGCCCGATCTCTACGATCAGCCGGCGATATTCATAACGAGACCCAGCAGCTTCATAAAAGCGGTATCCAGGCCGAAAATGAACGCACCGATCACAATAATCGTCGCCAGCACTACACCCATATTGCGGAAAACCGTCTTAGGGGTAGGCCATACGATCTTTTTGATCTCGCCCTTAGTATCGCGGAAGAACTTTGTACTGGCTTTGCCCGCACGAACAAAAAAGTTCTGCTTCTTCTCGGTTTTCTCAGCCATGTTTTGTCCCTCCGGCCTTACTTGGTTTCGCGGTGAAGGGTGTGCTTTCTGCAGAACCGGCAATACTTGTTCATTTCCAGTCTGTCAGGGTCGTTCTTCTTGTTCTTCTTGGTGTTGTAGTTGCGCTGCTTGCACTCTGTGCATGCCAAAACGACTTTTACTCTCATGACGGCACCTCCCGTTTAACGGAAAAAATTTAGGTCTTGATCCGGGCTTTTTTCTCCCGGATGGCCCAGCCTCCCTCATCAAGGAAAAGGGCGCAAAAAAAAGAACCCCTTTTGTGAGGTGTTTTTATTGTAGCATATCCCCTTTGCCCCGTCAAGTAGTTTTGCGGATTTTCTTTGATTTTCATTTCCCGCCAAACGCGGGGCGGCGTTACATCTCGCCGCCCGCTCCCGCCATGGCGCTGCGCTGGGTCAAAATCCATTTTTCCCGGTCCAGCGGGTTCACTCCATGGCGCTTGGCCACTCTTCCCAATCCTTCAGGGCATACCTCATACCCGGCAAACCGGGTGCTGAGCACACCACGTCCGCCTGTGAGCGATGCAATGCGCACCGCATATTCCAAAGATTCACTCACCGGCACCCGGGCTTCCAACGTCACGCTGCCGTTACGGATCACCGGTGTGTCAAAAGTCCCGCGCATAGCGATGATGTCTCCAATCAGCTTGCCGGAAAGTTCCTCTTGGGCGGTGACCCGCAGCGTTTGGATGGGTTCTAACAGCGTGGAGCCGGTATTTGTGAGGCCGTTCATAAAGGCCATGGGAGTAGCTAAAAAGAAATCCAGTGGATGGGTATGGATGGTGTGATGGCTCCCTCCCACCAGTGAAACCTTTAAATCCACCACCGGCCAGTTATAAAGCCCTTGTTTTAATGCCCGGGGCAGCGCTTCCTTCACATGGTTCTGATACCGATAAAAAATCTGGTTATTGGGCACATGGGCTTCATACACAAACCCGCTGCCACGAGGCAAAGGCTCGATCTCCAGCTCAATAATGGCCCAGCAGGGCTTAGGCATGGTGTAGGCTTCCAATCCCCGCCCCACCGAAGAAGGAGTTTCTCGGTAGAGCACCGTAGGAGGCGAGAACTGCACCGAAAGGCCATATCGTTCCCGCACCAAGGCCTCTAAAATTTCCAACTGCACCGTACCGGTAATGCATACGTCGATTTCCTGCTCCTCTGGGTAATATTCCAACTGCAAAGCCGGGTCCTCGGCATCAAGCTCTCGGAAGGCTTCCAGCACCGGATGGAGCTGCTCCGGCCCTGCGGGAAGCACCCGCACCTTTAAGAGGGGTTCTGCCAAGTGGCTCCCCACCATTTCAGCAGCTTCTCCCAAAATATCCCCCACCTTCGCATTGGAAAGGCCGCAGAGTGCCGCCACCTGGCCTTGGGTCACCTGCCCGATATCGGCGGCCCGTCCCCCGGAATACCGGCGGATCTGGCTGACCTTGCACTGCTGCACAGTCTCACTTCCCGGGGTGTGGAATAAAACCGTATCCCGGTTGTGGATGCTGCCGCCAAACAGCCGCACATGGGCCACCCGTCCCATAGCCTTATCGTGGGTGATCTGGTACACCACACCGGACAGGACGTCATCCTCCCGATTTTTCACCGGCGAGCCGTACTGGGTAAGGAAATCCAATAGCTCCTGCACCCCCACATCCAACAGGCCACTTCCACACAGTATTGGGGAGAGCTCTCCTCTGGCTACACATACAGCAAAAGCCAGCTCTAATTTTTCTGGGGCGACGCTGCCTTCTTCCAAATACTGCTCCATGATCGCTTCATCAAAGGCACTCACCTCATCCAGCACCTGTGAGGCGAAACCTTCTTCCTTTAAAGAAAGAGCTGTCGCGACGCACTCGCGCGTCTCCTCGCCGGAAACTCGGCTACATACCACCACATGTGGGGTGAACTGCTCCCGGATTTCCTCTACGATCTCCTGCCACCGGCTGCCGGTGCGGTCAATCTTATTGATAAAGAATATCACACGCACCCCAGCCCGGCACAAAGCTTCATATAGGATCTCTGTTTGGGCCTGGATACCCTCTACAGCAGAGATCACCAACACCGCCATATCCAGCACTCCCAGGGAGCGCTCCACTTCAGCAGCAAAGTCCACATGACCAGGGGTATCGATAAGATTCAGCTCCATCCCCTTATACTCCAAAACCGCGGTGGAAGTGCGCACCGAAATTCCCCGCTCCCGCTCCACCGAAAGAAAATCGGTTCGGGCTGTTCCCCGGTCCACGCTGCCTGCTTGCCGCAAGGCGCCGCCATGGCACAAAAGCTGCTCCGTGAGGGTGGTCTTTCCCGCGTCTACATGGGCCAACAGGCCGGCGCAGATCTTTTTTGTCTGTCTTCCCGATTCTTTTTCACCCACAAAAACACCTTCTCCTGCAAAACATATTGTTAACCAAGTATATCATAGGAGAGGATACCCGTCGAGGTATAATTTTTTTGAAACATCATAACATTTTTACGTATAAACTTCACCGCATCCCCTATCCCCCTCTATAATTACCTGTTATTCAAAAATACATCACCTAATAGAGAATAAACTTCTTGACATAGAGGATGGCGGGAGATATACTCAAAATGCATAGGTAATATCAGTGTGTGCTTGGAATACAAAGTTGTGAAGTGCGCCTGAATGTGTCCCAATATAATTAAGGGAACACAGGCGTATTTTATTTACCCAATTTGCAACCCGTATTTATATTTATCGGAAATCCAACCGATTTCAGAAAGGAAGGCCTGCTCATGTTTTCATTTGGGAATAAACAAATCGCAGACGCCCTGCAAAAAATTTCTTTCGATGTATTTACAGAACCAAAGAATATTCCATCCAGCCTAAACCTACCCAATTCCAACAGTATGCAAAGCCAACTTAATCGGGTCCTTGAGTTATACTATAATCGTATTGTATGGGAAAGCAACAATGTACATCTGGTAAATGAGACCATCTCTTCCGGCCTTTGGAATATGGATATCGGACCGGGCAATCAGGTTATCGCCGCCTACTGGTCTGACGATTTTCGCCATATGATCGGTTATCATGATGTCCATGATTTTCCCAACAAGCTGGAATCTTGGTCCGACCTGCTTCACCCCGCCGACAAAGAGCGTACGCTGAATTTGTTTGTAAAAACATTGGAGGATCGTTCGGGGAAGACAAAATATGATCTGGAGTACCGGTTGAAAACAAAAAACCAGGGATACCGCTGGTATCGGGCAGCAGGCAACGTGCAGCGCAACCAACAGGGTCAGGCTATCCAATTTATCGGTATTTTTGTGGATGTCAATGAAGAACATGAGAGCAAAATCGCGTTGGATCGTGTTCTAAAGCGTTACTCCGCTATCGATAGCGTAACTACACAGGGGTCTTTTTACATCCGGCTGCAAAAGCATGTTTTGGAATCCTCCGAAAACGAGATCTGGTTTTCGGAACCCTTCCGTCAGCAGCTGGGCTTTATGGGAGAAGCAGATTTCCCCAATCAGATCAATCTATGGCTGGATCGTATCCATCCAGAAGACCTCCATGTATTTCTCCAAACAGTTAACGAACACATTGCACGGCAGAGCGGGATGTTCGAAACAGAATACCGGATTCAGCACAGAAACGGGAACTACCTGTGGGTACAGGCTGTCCTCGATGTAAGCCAGGAAAAGGACACCAATCAATTAACGGTAGTGGGTGTTATTAACGATGTAACAGAGCTTCACAATACTCGGGAATTGGTGGAACAGAACATGAATACCCATGTTCACACCCTGAGCGAATGTCTCTCAAACATCAATCAGTTGATTGCAGAAAACACAGAGGCCATGCAGTTGGTAATGCAGCGTCAGACGGAGCTGGCTCAGATTCTGAAAGATGCTCATCATCAAATGGCCCAAACCTCTCAAGCTGTTAGTGCTATTCAAAATATCTCCCGTCAAACGAATCTTCTGTCTTTGAATGCCTCAGTAGAAGCGGCTAGAGCAGGTGTTGCCGGAAAAGGATTTGCCGTGGTGGCGGAAGAAGTACGGAGCCTGGCTCAGAACAGCGACAACGTTTCTAAGGAAATCTCCACCGATCTGGATCAAATGCAGCAATACGTTCAGAATGTAACGCAGCAGTTTGAACTTCTGAATGGAGAAATTGCCGAGCAGGATAAAAAGATGTCTTCCATTCGACAGATTGTATCAGAAATCGATGGAACTGTAACCAGCGTCAAGGATGTTATGAATATGCTGATAACTCATTAACAGCAATCCATATGACACTAGAAAATTAACATAAAAAAGCCCTCAAAGCAGACAGCTTTGAGGGCTTTTTTTAGTAATACGGTATGATTAAAAGACTCTGTTTATTCTTCTTCCCAAGAAGCAAACCCAAACCCAAGGCCTGCCAGTGATAAAATGCCGGATGCTATGCCAAATCCTATAGATAAAGCAGTAAATCGCAGCGGTCCCAGGACCATAGATGCCAAAAGAAAAACACCTGCCGTAACCAGCGCGGCCCGAGCAGCAAAGTAACAGGTAAACATTCCCGGTTCTTCTACAGCCGGATCATCTAAATGGGCCAGCAGCTTCACATATTCTCCATCTGCATACCGTCCACGGAAAATCTGATGGGTAAAGCCTTTCCGACGGTACAGGCGCAGTGCCCTTTCGTTTTCCACATTCACTCCAATGGAGAGTTCTAGGATGCCCCGTTTTTCCGCTTCCCGGAACAGCACCTCCAAAATCGCTCCACCGATGCCCCGGCTGCGATATTCCTCCCGCACGATCATCCGGGATACATACGCTCGCTTGCCTGGGATAGTATAATCCGGGTCGTCATTTTCCAGCACCAGCGCACCTTCTCCCAAAAACTCGCCGCCCTCTTCATAAACAAAAACGATCCGCTTGCCCTGTTCCAGCTCTTGCTTCCACAAAGCCGCCAGTTCTGGGGATTGCCCTATATTCCAGATCGTATCGTATTTTTCGTATTCTTTGGGCATCAGTTTCCGGATTTTTCCCATACTCCTCCTGCTCCCTTCTCCTGTTATCCCAACTCGTTGGAAAAAGCCGCCAGCATTTCCAGAGTCATCTGCTCTGCACGGGCATTGAGGGCAATGCCCGCACGCTCCATAGCCTCCGCCACTTGCGCTTTAGGCAGACCCATTCCGGCCGAAACCGCATTAAGGGCAGTTTTCCGCCGCTGACCAAAAGCCGCCTTTACCAGCCGGAAAAATGCTTCCTCGCTGCGAAGCTCTACCGGCGGCTGAGGCCGCACATTCAGCCGGATAACGGTGGAATCCACATTGGGGGCGGGCATAAAGCTTCCTCGGGATACCTGGAACAAAATCTCCGGATCAGCGTAATACTGCACTGCCGCGCTCACCGCACCGCAGGCCCGGGTTCCGGGCTTGGCACAAATGCGATCTGCCGCTTCCTTTTGTACCATCACCGTTAAGGCAGTGATAGGCAGCTTTTCCTCGAGTATTTTCATAATCACCGGGGAAGTAATATAGTAGGGAAGATTGGCGCACACCGCCACCTTCATCCCCGGGAACTCCTTCTCCAATAGCTGATGCAAGTCCAGCTTCATCACATCCCCGTTCACCACACTGGCGTTGGGATAGTCTGCCAGTGTTTCTGCCAGCACCGGCAAAAGGCGGGTATCCAATTCCACCGCCACAGTCTTTTTACTGCGTTTGGCCAATTCCCGGGTAAGCACTCCCATACCTGGACCAATTTCCAACACACCGCTCTCTGCATCCACGCCGCACAGCTCTGCCATTCGAGGACACACAGAGGGGTTAATGAGAAAATTCTGTCCCAGCGCCTTGGAAAAGGTAAACCCATGGCGGCTGAGGATCTCGCGCATGGTGGAAAGGTCGGATAATCGGTCATTTTTTTTCTCTGTCATAAAAAACTCCTGTTTGCAAAATCGTAAATTTAAACAATTAGCTCTTAATCCTAAATGGGTTTCTGTTATAATTTTATAAAATCTTTTGTTTTTGTTTTCGTTTGTTATCGTTAACTTCTCCAAAAATGCGAACTTTTCTTTATTTTATCATGCACTTTCTCAAATGTAAAGGATTCTCGAAAAGCCCTACGAAAAAAGCGTCGAAAAATGCCCTTGCCAATTTGCACAGAAAGGTATATAGTATAACCAAGACACAGAGAACCGCAGATGTTGTGTTTTCTCTGGTAGGCGGCAGGTACCCCCCTGTACGCCAGCCCTTAAGGTACCGAGTTTTCTCGGGCGCGTCAGATCGGAAACGCGGGTCTTCGCGAGGTACGCGCAGAAAGCAGTCGGCATTTTGCCGCAAAATGAAAACAGGGAGCCTGCCACAGGTTCCAGAGAGGAAGATGCAGGATGGCAGTCCGTCGCGACAAAGAAAACTATTATCTGGACATTGCTCAGACGGTATTGGAGCGAGGCACTTGCCTGCGCCGGAATTTTGGAGCTATCATCGTCAACAACGACGAGATTGTTTCCTCCGGCTATAACGGTGCCCCACGAGGCCGCCAGAACTGCATTGATACCGGCATCTGCATCCGGGAGAAACTGCAGATCCCCCGTGGGGAACGGTACGAGGTGTGCCGTTCCGTCCATGCAGAGGCCAACGCCATCATCAGCGCCTCTCGCAAAGAAATGATTGGCGCTACCCTCTATCTGGTGGGCAAAGACGCCCGCACCGGCCAATATGTGGAGAACCCCTCCTCCTGTTCCATGTGTAAGCGTCTGGTAATCAACGCTGGCATCAGCCGGGTCGTAGTGCGGCTGAACGAGCAGGAATATAAGGTCATCCCTGTCTCCGACTGGATCGAAAATGACGAATCCATGCTGGGAGTTTTCGGTTATTAAGATTCTGCTTTCCCCTTTACGGGCGGGCTTTTATGCCCATCCAAATAAAAACTGCCGCAAAAGGCGGCTGTCCCCTGTCTTGCAGGAGAAAGGAAAAAAAGAACATGAACGAATTTATCGCCGGACACTGGAGCCACACTGTTGACGTACAGGATTTTATTCAGCGCAATTACACCCCCTACGACGGGGACGAGAGCTTTTTGACCCCGCCCACCCAGCGCACTCGGGAACTGTGGGAAGAAGTCAAAACACTTCTGGAAAAAGAGCGCCAGGCAGGCGGTGTGCTGGATGTAGACGCTTCCACCATCAGCGACATCGATGCCTATGCCCCCGGTTATATCGATAAGGACAAAGAAGTGATTGTCGGTTTACAGACCGACGCTCCTTTGAAGCGTGCTATCATGCCCTTTGGCGGTATCCGCATGGTGAGAAAGTCTCTGGAAGCCTATGGCCGCAAAATGGACCCCAAAGTGGAGGAGATCTTCAAATACCGCAAGACCCACAATGACGGCGTGTTTGATGTTTACACCCCTGATATCAAAAAGGCCCGTCACAGCCACATTATCACCGGCCTGCCGGACGCTTACGGCCGTGGCCGTATCATCGGCGACTACCGCCGGGTGGCTTTGTATGGAACCGATTTCCTCATTAAGTCCAAGCAGGCCGACCTGGACAGCCTCACCTATGATGTGATGGACACCCATGCTATCCGCCGCCGTGAGGACGTGGCCGAGCAGATCCGCGCCTTGAAAAAGCTCCAGCGCTTGGGCGAGAGCTATGGTTTTGACATCTCCAAGCCCGCACAGGATACCAAAGAAGCCATCCAGTGGCTGTACTTCGGTTATCTGGCTGCTGTAAAGGAGCAAAACGGCGCTGCCATGTCTCTGGGCCGCACCTCCACCTTCTTGGACATTTACGCCCAGCGCGACCTGGAAAACGGTCGCTATACCGAGGAAGAGATCCAGGAGATGGTGGACCAGTTCATTATGAAGCTGCGTCTGGTTCGCTTCCTGCGCACTCCTGAGTATGACCAGCTGTTTTCCGGTGATCCCACCTGGGTCACGGAATCCATCGGCGGTATCGGCACCGACGGCCGCCATATGGTCACCAAGAACTCCTATCGCTTCCTGCACACCCTCACCAACCTGGGCCCGGCTCCCGAGCCCAACATGACTATTTTGTGGAGCCCCCGCCTGCCCAAGAATTTCCAGGAATTTTGCTCCAAGATGTCCATCCAGACTTCCTCCATCCAGTATGAGAGCGACGACCTGATGCGTAAAAAGTTTGGCGACGATTATGCCATTGCCTGCTGTGTTTCCGCTATGCGGGTAGGCAAGCAGATGCAGTTCTTCGGTGCTCGTGCCAACCTGGCTAAGTGCCTGCTGTATGCCATCAACGGCGGCCGCGATGAGATCAGTGGCGAGCAGGTAGGCCCCGAGCTGCTGGCTGTACGCGGCAACACCTTGGATTACGACGACGTGATGAAGAAGTTCGACGTCATGATGGACTGGCTGGCCAGCCTGTATGTTAACGCCCTGAACATCATCCACTATACGCACGACAAATACTGCTACGAGAAGATCCAGATGGCTCTGCACGACCAGCAGGTAGTGCGTACCCTGGCCTGCGGCGTTGCCGGCCTGTCGGTAGTGGCCGATAGTCTGTCCGCTATCAAGTACGCTAAGGTGCATCCGGTTCGCGATGAGACCGGCCTGGTAACGGAATATGAGATTGAGGGCGACTTCCCCAAATTCGGCAACAACGACCCCCGCGTAGATGAAATCGCGGTAAACATTGTAAAGAAGTTCATGAGCAAGCTGGAGAAGTGCCGCACCTACCGTGGCAGCCGGCCCACCATGTCTATCTTGACCATCACCTCCAACGTAGTATATGGCAAGCATACCGGCTCCACCCCCGACGGCCGCAAGCGCGGCGAGCCTTTTGCTCCCGGCGCCAACCCCATGCATGGTCGTGACAGCAGCGGCTGCGTTGCCTCTATGATGAGTGTTGCCAAGCTGCCTTATGATTACAGCGAGGACGGCATTTCCTACACCTTCTCCATTGTGCCCGGCGCTTTGGGCCGCGAGGAGGAGACCCGTGAGGGCAACCTGGCACAGCTGCTCAACAGCTACTTTATGGAGGGCGGCCACCACATCAACGTGAACGTCCTGAACCGTGACGTGCTGCTGGATGCTATGGATCATCCCGAGAAGTATCCGCAGCTGACCATCCGCGTTTCCGGCTATGCAGTTAACTTCATTAAGCTGACCCGCGAGCAGCAGATGGATGTTATCAGCCGTACTTTCCACGAACGCTTCTAATCCTGTTGAAAATTATGCGCCCCAGCCAAAAACCGGGGCGCATTTTACCTTCTGCAAAGGAGATACCTGTATGTCATCAATTTCTGATATTTCCGGACGCATCCATTCTGTGGAGACTTTTGGCGCATTGGATGGCCCAGGCATCCGCTATGTGGTGTTTTTGCAAGGTTGCCTGCTGCGCTGTGCCTACTGCCATAACCCCGACACTTGGGACAACTGCGACGGAACTTCCACCACCGCTGGTGAAGTGGTGGAAAAAATCCTGCCTTTCCGCAATTTCATTCAGTCCGGCGGCGTGACCCTCTCCGGCGGCGAGCCGCTGATGCAGCCGGAGTTTGCCGCCGCCATTCTCCAGCTGTGCAAGGAGCAGGGCTTTCATACGGCTTTAGATACCTGCGGGGCCGTTCCCATGGAAAAATGTCAGGAGGTGTTGGAACTGGCCGACATGCTGCTGCTAGACATCAAAGCATTGGATAGCGAGGAGTGTAAATCCCTTACCGGTATGGGGAATGAAAATGCCCTGCGTCTTTTAAGCTGGTGCGAAGAAGAAAAAAAGCCGGTATGGATTCGCCATGTGTGTGTGCCGGGCATCACTTTAAAACCGGAAAAACTGGAAAAACTGGCGGATTTTCTCACCGGATTTTCCTGTATCCAAAAAGTGGAGCTGCTGCCCTTCCACAAAATGGGGGCCTATAAGTGGGAAGCCTTAAAAATCCCCTTTACCTTGGCGGATACTCCCGAGCCTACCACCGCACAAATGGAGGAAGCCCGCTCTATTTTTCTTGCCCGAAACCTGCCTTTATAATTCAACGAAGGGAGCTTTCCACAATATGGAACTCTTTACCCATCATCTCTTAGAATTTTGTATCCTCTCGCTCTTGCGGCAGGAGGATCTATACCTGCATCAAATGGCCCAGCGCCTTTCCCATCGCAGCGGCGGGGCTTTTCCTCTGGGGGAAAACGAGCTGTATCCCCACATTTTTCGCCTGATGGGCCAAGGGCTCATCTCTGACCGGAAGGATCAGCCGGAAAAGCGCCGCGCCCGCATTTATTACCACCTGGAACCGGCTGGAGAAGCCCGGCTGGAAGAACTCCTCAAAGAATACCGGCAGACGGTTTCCGGCACCGAAGGCCTGCTCCATTCCTGTGGTCTATAACGGCTCATTTTCTTGTTTTCACTTGCCTCTGGTTTTTAACCAGGGGCTTTTTTGTTAGAAGGCAGAAAAAAACGGAGAAGCTTTTTCAACACTTCTCCGCTAAAATTTTAAGTAAGGATCTCTTTCGGCTCTCCAAGAGAGCGCAGGAAAGAAGTAAAATATTCCGGTAAGGGGCTGGAAAATTCCAAATATTCCCTTGTTACCGGATGCACGAAGCCGATCTTTTTTGCATGCAGGCACTGCCCCTGTAAAGAGGTAATCACCTTTTTAGGGCCATATACCGGGTCACCTGCTACTGGATGCCCCAAATAGGCCATATGTACTCGTATCTGATGGGTGCGGCCTGTTTCCAACTGAAGCCGGACATGGGTAAAGGAGCCATACCGTGCCAACACCTGAAAATGAGTCACTGCCGGTCGAGAGTGCTTTTCCGTCACCGCCATTTTCTTTCGGTCAACAGGATGCCTGCCAATAGGGGCGTTTACCATACCGCGATCCTCCCGAAGATTGCCGTATACCACCGCCTCATACTCTCGGGTAAAGCTGTGCTCCTGAATCTGGGCCGCCAACCCCTGATGGGCAACATCGTTTTTGGCAACCATTAATAAACCGCTGGTATCCTTGTCGATACGATGAACGATCCCGGGACGGATTACCCCGTTGATTCCCGAAAGGGAATTCCCACAATGGGCCAAAAGGGCATTCACCAGCGTACCATCTGGATTTCCCGGGGCAGGATGCACCACCATGCCTTTGGGTTTGTTGACTACCAGCAGATCATCGTCCTCATAGACAATATCTAGGGGAATGTTCTGAGGCAGCACCGTTGTTTCCTCTGGCTCTGGAAGGGAAACACGGACTTCCCATCCTTCCTTTACCCGCAAACTTTTGGCGGCGGGAGTTCCCTGCACTTGGATATTTCCTTCCGCCAGCAGCTTTTGTACTGCCGAGCGGGTAAGCTGCGGCAGTTGGCCGGCAATATAGCCATCCAACCGCTGCCCTTCTTCTTCCGGGCACACAGTCAGACAATATTCCTGCATTCCCAATTGCGTCACCGCCGTCTCCGGATCACTTTTTCGCGGCCGTCATCCTTTTCCATAAAGAATAAAAAGTGGATGAGGAAAAGGATCACCCCGATCACTACAAAGCAGTCCGCAAGATTAAAGACCGGCGGAAAAAAGGACACCTGGATGTAGTCCACCACATATCCCTGTATAAATCGGTCAACAAGGTTGCCAATACCTCCGCTGACAATCAAAATAGCAGCTGCCCGGGAAAAAAAGCTATGCTTTTGATAAAAAATCATGAGGGCCAATACTGCCACAATGCAAATCGTGGTAATAATGGTTAACGCAGTAGTAAATCCATTCAACATGCCAAAGGCTGCGCCACGGTTTTCCACATAGACAAAATTCAAAAATCCCGGAATCACGGTAACTACACCGTCCGGCTTTAAATTTTCTACCACTACGTACTTTATCACCTGATCCGCAGCAATTCCCAGGACCATAAGGACCAGCGACAGGATAAGCATAAAATCCTCCTTTTTCAAGCTGTCAGGGCCGCCATATTGGCCGCCCTGCAGAAAACATACTTGTTATTTATCTCCTGTTTTTAAAGATTATCAGGAGAATCCGGGTCAGTGGAAATATCATAATCATCGCCGAATTTCAGGGAAGCGTAGCGGATGTCCCGGCTGGGAAGGGTATCCTCAGCAGGCGGTTCAAATCCCGTCACATCCAAAGTAAAGGAATCTTCGTCATCCATCACGATGGGAGCTTCCTCCTTTACGGGATTAGGCTCAGGAGCCGGAGTTTTTTCTTCCACAGGAGCAGGCTTGGGAGGTTCCGGTTTAGGAGCCTCTTTTTGGGGTTCCTCTTTCTTAGGTTCCTCCTTTTTGGGCTCTTCTTTTTTAGGAGCCTCTGCCGCTTCCTTCTTAGGAGCCGGTTCGGCAGGCTTCTTCTTTTCAGCAGGCGGAGCCGGCTTTGGCTCTGCCGCCTTTTGGCTGGGGATGGCATCGATCAAAGTCAGATGCTGCTTATACATTTTCAGCAGGTTGGCACGGAAATCGGAAACCGACTTTTTCAGTTCTTCCAACTCTCGCTCGTATTGGCCGATCTGGCTTTTTGCGCCGTTGACAATGCGGTCAGCCTTGATATTCGCATCTTTTACAATAATTTCAGCTTTATGCCGTGCTTCCCGAATAGAAGCGTCGCTTAGCTTTTGGGCACTGACCAAAGCGTTTTTGATCTCGTCCTCCTCGCTGCGGTAAGTTTCTACCCGCTCGGCCAAGACTTCGATCTTTTTAACCATCTGCTCATTTTCCGCTTTCAGCGAAGTAATGGTATCTTTCTGCTCAATATTTTTCTTAATAAGCTGTTCGTAAGACTCTTTGACCAAGTCTAAAAATGCGTCCACATCTTCCGGGCGATAGCCGGAAAAACTGGATTTGCGAAAACTGGCGTTTATAATATCGTTTAAGGTCAGCATTAACCATACCCCCTCTGTATTTCCTGCTGTGTTTCGTTTAAAAGGCATTACTGATATTTTCTTCCTGCAATGCCCATACGCCCTTTTTTGGTCACCGGCCCTAAACGGTCGATGATATATCTGCCCTTTCCGCGGACAGATAATTTATCCCCTTCCTGTACAGGCTCTGAAAGGGAGAGGACTTGCTCATGGTTTTTCATCACCAGCCCCGCTTCGATCATGCGGGATGCTTTTTCTCGGCTTTGGCCTATTGCCGCTGCTACTACGCAGTCCAAACGGGCAGATGCCACCACCCCCTGAAACTCCGAAAAGCCTCTCCCTGCAGGGAGAGGCTCCTGATAGCCTTCCGACAGTTTTACGCCTACCCGGCCAATACGGTCGATCTGCGATAGCAGAAACCCGGTATTTTCCGTGCGGACAAAGCAAATACACCTGCCTTCTTCTGGCAGGATGTCTCCGATTACGGAACGCTGCAGCCCAGCGCCCAAAAGCGCACCTAAAAAATCCCGATGGTCCAGATGGTCGCAGGAACGAAAACGGATGGTAATGGCTGTAATGGGAAACCGGAATGGATCCGGCTCCATATAATCGGGAAAGACGCCAAATATCTTTCGTTCGCTTTCCTCATAGCCGCCCCACAAACTCCACCCCTCTCCCTTTAGGGAACGGGCTGTGCGTTCTGCCACAGCGGCTTCTCTTTCATCCAGAAAGCCTACAAAGCTGGGGTGCCTCTTTCCTTGGGAAAGGGCATCCTCAATGCGGGCCTTCAACCATTCATCTCGAGACAGATCAGACATAAACGCCGTTATTCTCCAATTCGTCCATCACTTCATCCCCCGTGAGGTCCACGTTATAGGGAGTAATGATATAGGTGCTGGTGGAAACGCGCTTAATGTGTCCGCCGTTGGCATAGGCAACACCGCTGAGGAAATCGATGATCCGGCGGGAAATCTCCTTTTTGGTATCCTCCAGATTCAACACCACAGTGTGCATCTTTAACAGTTCATCAGCTACAGCCCGGGTTTCCTCGCCAAAGTTTTCCGGCTTAAACAGCACCACCTGCAGCTGTGCAGTAGCGTGGATATTCACCACTTTGTTATTCTGACCGGCATTTCCACCCCGGCGAACAGGTTCTTCCCGGCGCTCGGTGATGGGAGCCTCTTCCTCCATCTCTGCTTCATCGTCATAAACGTAGTCCACCTCATCATCAGGGGGGTTCCACATTTTCTGAATCTTGTCCACAAAACCTGCCATGAGTTAAGTCCTCCTATCATATATAACATTACCGGTAAATTCTCTGTCCGAACAGGGATGACCCTACCCGGACCAGATTAGCGCCGCAAAGAATGGCGTCCTCAAAATCCCCGGACATTCCCATGGATAAATAGTCCATGGCTACATTATCACTTTTTTTGCTCTTTATGTCAACAAAATATTGAGACATTAAAGAAAAATAATTTTGAAGTTTCTCTTTTTCGTCACAAATCGGCGGAATCGCCATCAATCCGCGCACCCGCAGCCCCGGCAAAATACAGATTTTTCCCAGAAGGTCTTCCAATTCTTCCGGCATGACCCCAGATTTAGCCGGCTCTTTTCCAATATTTACCTCCAGTAAAATATCGGTGGTAACCTCTCTTTGCACGGAAAGGCGGGAGATCTCTTTTGCCAGTCGTTCACTGTCTACCGACTGGATCATGTCCACCCTTCCTATCAGATTTTTCACTTTATTGGTTTGCAGATGACCAATAAAATGCACCTGACAATTTTCCTTATCCAATCGGTCATATTTTTCTTCCAGCTCTTGTACACGGTTTTCCCCAATATAATCGATACCCAGATGGATACCATGGTTGATAACCTCTACCGGCACCGTTTTGGTGGCTGCCAGCAGAATGATATCCTTCTCTGTCCGGCCGGAGCTTTGGGCTGCCTGGGCAACCCGCTGCCGGATATCCCATAAGTTTTCTTCCAGTGCACGGCAGCGCTGCTGCAATTCCTCAGACAACTTTTCCGTCATATAGATCCTTCCCTTCCACTACGATCTCATCATAGAGTTGTATGGTGCGATCTGTCACCAGTTGTTCCTGTTCATCCTCTGTCAATTCTGTGCGGCAAATGGCATATCCATTTACCGTAATATCCGAGAATATCTGCACAAAGTGGAGCTGACCACCGCTCTTCACGTATACGCCCTTCACATTTTCATGGGTCACGGTGCGCTCTTTTCCATTAGAGTCGGTGACCTTCTGTTCTACTGTTTCAAAATGGATGGCCTTTTCATTCACCATGACACCGGAATAGGAGGTGATTTCCACCTGTACCGTTTCTTCCCGAATATTGGAAAGAGCAGAATTCATGGTGCTGCACTCCAAAACCACCGCTCCTTCTCCGGCAGGATCGGGCTGATTCACCGCTGCTACCTTAGCCGGCACCTTGTCAGTGGTGGCAAAGGGCATAGCGATCTCTACACTGCCTGCTTGCTTGAGCTTGAGGGCCGTGGTAGTATCACACAAAAAGACGAAATACCAGTTAAACTCCTCGGTGACCTTTCCAATGGCATTATCCGCCACTTGGGCTGGTTCATATTCTTTTTTTAGGTCTTCCGGTGTCAAGTTCAAAATATTGCTATAGTCAAAAACCGTTTCCCAGCCGTCTACTGTGCTGGAAAAATACCCGGCCACTGGGGATTTGATCTGCCCATTGACTGGCGAGGCCTGGTTATCTAAAGATTCTTTTTGGGCCTTGAGCTCTGCCACACGTGCCTCATAATCCACCTGGACTCCTGTAGCGATTTGCCGCTGGTTAAACTGGTAGGTAATCTGCTCCCGTGCCTGCGAGATCTTGTCTGTATCACAATCCCGAGCCGCTTCCAACAGTTCGGTGATATTCTGATCGATGCGTCCATCAATTTGCTGGATGTCCAATGCATAGGTCTCTCCGGGATTGCTCAGGCTTTCCAGCAGTTGAATCTCCGTTGCCAGCTGCTCCGACTGCTGTTGGGCGGAGGCAGCCCCATCATTGGCAAAAACATCTGCTACAATTCCATTCTTAGAAACGCGGCCGCCGTCCTTCAAACGGTAGCCGATTACCCCGCCGGAATCTTCCCGTGTAATAACAGTTTCTTTGCGCACCGCATACCCGGTAGTCTGGAAGGAATCCGCCACCGTGGCCCAGGTGGCAGTTTCCCATTTTAAACTATCGTAATTGGCTGACCAAATTTGGTAGCCGATATAAAAAAGAATCAAAAAGGCCAACACCGCCGATACGATCCTGCGGATCAATGGAGCCTTTTTTCCAATCTCCACCTGCTTTTTTTCCATTACCGGGCCTCCTTTCCCAAGGCAAAAATGCCCTGTGCCTCAAAATATTCCTCCGCCTTTTGGAGAAGGCCCTCCTTCCCCTGGGGTTCGTCTGCATATATCCACAAGGCCTCATCCTCTCGGCGGAACCAGGTGAGCTGGCGCTTAGCGTAACGCCGGGTTTCCCGGCGGATAGCCTCTGCTGCTTCTTCCAAAGTAACCGCACCTCGAAAATAGGGAGCCAGCTCCTTATAGCCAATGGCCTGCACCGCTGTGCCGCCGGGATGGCTCTGGAAAAAGCCTTTGGCCTCTTCTACCAATCCCTGCTCCAACATCTTGTCCACTCGCAGATTGATGCGGTCATACAGCTTTTGCCGGTCGTGAAAGCCGATGCACACCATGGCCCAGCGGTAGGGGGATTCCCCCTCTGCCGCCTCCCGGGACTGGACAGAAAAAGGCTTGCCGGTGAGTAGGCACACCTCCACTGCCCGCACTCCTCGCTTGCGGTTGTTGGGGTGGATGGCCGCCGCTGCTTCCGGGTCCAGCTGCCGCAAACTTTCCCACAAAGCCATGGGGTCCCGCTCCGAAGCTTCCTCCAATTCCCGGCGCAGGGAAGAATCCTCCGGCATTTGGGTAAACCGGATGCCCCGCAGCAAAGAACGGATATATAGGCCGGTGCCGCCTGCCACAATGGGCAGCTTTCCTCGGGCGTGGATGTCCTGAATGCACCGGGCGGCCTGCTCCACGTAGTCGGCTACACTAAAACTCTCCGAAGGGGAAAGGAACCCCATCATGTGGTGAGGAATCCCTTGCATTTCTTCTTCGTCCGGCCGGGCGGTGCCAATCTGCATCTCGTCATAGATCTGCATGGAATCCGCCGAAACCACTTCGCCGTTATGTTTCTTGGCCAATTCCACCGCCAAAGCGGTTTTTCCCGAAGCCGTAGGCCCAGCTACTACAGCCACCTTGATTTTTTCTGCTGCCATGGGATTCCTCCTTTCCGTCATACTCTGCCAAACTGCTTTTCCAATTCCCGGCGGGTGATAACCACCGAAATGGGTCTGCCGTGGGGGCAGTACCGCACATCCGGATTTTCTTCCAGCCGCTGCACCAGCGCCGCCAGCTCCTGCGGAGAGCTGAAATCCCCAGCCTTTACCGCTGCCCGGCAGGCGATATTATGGTACAGCCAGTCCAAATGCTCCGTGGTCAAATCCTTTCGGGAAGAAAGCAGATAGCCTGCCATTTCCATTACTGCCGAAGCAGCGTCCTCCTTATCCAGCGACAAGGGGGCGCTGCGCACGGCAATGGTGCCGCTGCCAAAATCATCCACCTCAAAGCCCGCCTGTGCAAACAGTTCCCGGGCATGGAGCACAGCGGCATATTCGTTTTTGTCCAAAGTAACGGTGGCAGGCTCCAACAGCATCTGGGCATAGCCACCGCCCCCTTCCTTGCGCAGCTTTTCATATAAGAGCCGCTCATGGGCTGCGTGCTTATCAATGAGCACCATCTGCTCCTCTCCCCGCTGAAGCACCAGATAGGTGCCGAACAGCTCCCCAATGAGCCGCTGGGACGCTGGCTCTGGCTTCACGCTGTCCACAGGCCATTCGGGCTGGGGGTCTTCCAAAATATCTACGGGAACCGGCGGCTCCTGCGGCAAGGTTGGCGAAATCGCTGGAACCTGTGCCGCCGGGGCTGCTTCCTGTTGTTTATCGGGGGCTGGAACCTCTTCCTCGTCCACCAAAACCACCATAGGCATAGAAGCCGCTTGATACGGCGCTGGAGCGCTGTCGTGGAGTATATCTTTGGATTTTATGGGGGCAACCGGCTTTTCTTCGATTACCGGCCGGGGAGCTGATGGGGTCAGGGAGGGCATCTTCATGGGCCGCATCTTTTCCGGCTGGGCCACAGGGGCCGAAGGTCGGGGAGAAGTGGGAGCAGAAGGAGCCATGCGGAGCTGTTCCCCCCGCAGTTCCTTCATAGCAGGGCGGAGCACTTGGCTGTTGGGAAGCTGCATCTCCAGTGGCTTATCCTCCTTTTGCAGGGCAGATTTTACCCCATGATACACCGCGTCGAACACTGGGCGCTCATTGACAAAGCGCACCTCCAGCTTGGCGGGATGAACATTTACATCTACCGCCTGAAACGCCATATTCAGATGGAGGACGCAGGCGGGAAATTTCCCCACCATGACGCTGCCCTTAAAAGCTTCCTCCAAAGCCGCCATAGCGGTGCGGCTTTTGACAAACCGGCCATTGATGAAAAACTGCTGCATACTCCGGTTAGGGCGGCTGTTTACCGGACGGCTCACAAAACCCCATACTCGGATGTGGTTGTATTCATATTCCACCGGCATTAAACCATTGGTGAAATCCCGGCCATACACGGCGTAAATGGCGGATTTCAGTTTGCCGTCCCCGGGGGTGTGAAGCTGTTCTTTTCCGTCCCGGATAAACCGCAGGGAGATCTCCGGGTGGGAAAGGGCGATCTTATCCAGCACCCCGGCCACGGCGTTGGCTTCGGTGACATCCTTTTTTAAGAACTTCATCCGGGCAGGGGTATTGTAGAACAGGTCGCGGATCAGGAAAGTTGTCCCCTGAGGGCAGCCCGCGTCGTCCAGCAGCTTTTCCTCCCCGCCCTCAATGACATACCGGGTGCCCACGGCATCCTCCGGCTGACGGGTCATCACCTCTACCCGTGCTACCGCGGCAATGGAGGCCAGCGCCTCGCCCCGGAATCCCAGCGTGCCAATGGATTCCAGATCGTCCTGCACTGCCACTTTACTGGTGGCGTGGCGCAAAAAGGCAACGGGTACATCTTCCCGGCTCATACCGCAGCCGTTGTCGGTGACCCGCATATAGGAGATTCCCCCATTTTTTACCTCTACCGTTACCGCAGACGCTCCGGCATCAATGGCGTTTTCCACCATTTCCTTGATGACCGAAGCAGGGCGCTCCACTACCTCGCCGGCGGCAATAAGCTCCGCCACGTGGGCGTCCAGCACATTGATCTTTCCCATGGGATTCTCCTTCCTTACAAACTCGTTTCCAGAGACCGCTCATACCGGGCATTACACAGATGTACCCCCGGCACGTCCACTTCCACCGTATCCACAAACCGAAATCCGCAGCCTTCATACAACCGCCGCAGCTTTTCCCGGTCGGCGCGGCAGTCCAGCCGCAGGCGGGGAATCTTCCGCTCCCGGGCATAGTCTGCCGCAAATTCCACCATGGCGGCTGCCAGCCCCTGCCCGGCAAAGCCCTCCGCCACCGACAGCCGGTGGAGATACACCGCTGTTCCCGGCTCCTTTTCCGGCCAGAACACCGGGTCCACCGTTACCAGCAAAGCCGTAGCCGCAGGAACGCCCTCCTGCAAAAGGAGATATGGCTCCACCCCCGGCTCAAACACCGCCTCTGCGGTTAAATGGCAGGGCAGCCACTGGACGATTCCCTTTTTCGCCATGCGCTCATTGGCGCTGGCCAGCACCTGCAAAAAAGCGGCTTTCTGTTCCGGTGTTTCGGCTTTGATGATCTTCACGGTGTTTCTCCTCTCAGGACTGCTCCTTTGCCAGCTTGACCAGCGAAAACAGCTCGTTCATACACTCAATGGGGGTCAGGGTGTTCACATCCAATTCCCGCAGGCGGCTGAGCACCTGTCCCTGGGACCCAGCCTCCAGCATCATCACCTGGGCAGGTTCTTCCTTCTGTGCCTGTTTTTTAGCAGCCTTTACCGGCTGTCCGGCTTCCAGTTCTTTTAAAATCTGCCTAGCCCGGCGCACAATGCGGTCCGGCACCCCAGCCAGCTTGGCTACTTCCACACCGAAGCTGTCGTCTGCCCCACCCCGGACAATGCGCCGCAGGAAGGTAATGTCGTCCCCGTGCTTTTTCACAGCGATACTGAAATTCTTTACCCCGGAAAGCTGCTCCTCCAGCTCTGTCAGCTCATGGTAATGGGTGGCAAACAGCGCCTTGGCCCCCAGCTGCTTGGGGTCTGCCACGTGCTCCAGCACCGCTCGGGCAATGCTCATACCATCAAAGGTGGAGGTGCCCCGGCCAATCTCATCCAGCACCAACAGACTGTTGGAGGTGGCGTGGCGGAGGATATCCGCTACCTCTGTCATCTCCACCATAAAAGTGGACTGCCCTGCCGCCAGATCGTCGGAGGCCCCCACTCGGGTATAGATGCCGTCTACAATGCCGATCTCCGCAGAAGCCGCCGGCACAAAACAACCGATCTGGGCCATGAGGACGATGAGGGCAATCTGCCGCATATAGGTGGATTTACCCGCCATATTGGGACCGGTGATAATGGCCACCCGGTTCTGGTTCATGTCTAGTTCCACATCGTTGGGTACAAAGGGGGAGCCGTCCAGCAGCGCCTCCACCACTGGGTGGCGGCTGTCTTTCAGCACTAATCTGCCGCTCACGTTCACGGTGGGACGCACGTAGTCCCGCTTGACCGACACTTGAGCAAAGGAGGTGACCACGTCCAGCGCCGCCACAGCCCGAGCAGTCATCTGTACCCGGCCCATCTCGGCGGCAATCTCCTTGCGCACCTCTTCAAACAGACGGCCTTCCAGCTCCACAGCCCGGTCGCTGGCGCCTAAAATGCGGTTTTCCAGTTCCTTTAATTCTGGGGTAATATATCGCTCGCAGTTGGTAAGGGTCTGCTTGCGGATATACTCCTCCGGTACCTGGTCCCGGTAGGAATTGGTGACCTCTATGTAGTAGCCAAATACCCGGTTATACCCGATTTTCAGCTTGGGAATGCCGGTGCGCTCCCGTTCCCGGGCCTCCACCGAAGCCAAAAGCCCCTTGCCGCCGCTCATATCGCTGCGAAGCTGGTCTAATTCCTCGGAATACCCAGCCCGGATGATGCCGCCTTCCCGGATGGAAAAGGGAGGCTCCTCCACAATGGCCCGGTCAATAAGGCTGCATACATCCTCCATGGGGTCGATCTGCTGCCAGACCTTTTGAAGGAACTCCGAAGAAGCCCCGGCAAGCTGCTCTTTTAAGGCAGGCAGGCGGCACAGCGCCGACCACAGCGCCCGCAGTTCCCGGCCATTGGCGGAGCCGTACACAATGCGGCTCATAATGCGTTCCAAGTCCTGCATACCGGTGAGCTGTTCTGTGATCTCATCCCGGAACATGGCGTTCCCCACCAGTTCCTCTACAGCGTTGAGCCGCCGGGAAATGAGCCCCGGACTGAGAAGAGGCTGTTCCAGCCAGCTTCTTAACTGGCGCTTGCCCATGGCAGTGCGGGTTTTATCCAGCACCCACAAAAGGGAGCCGCGCTTCTCCTTGCTGCGCATGGTCTCGGTGAGTTCCAGATTTCGCCGGGTGTTGATATCCAACCGCATGAACCGGCTTTTCTCGTAATACTCCACCCGTTCCAGCCGCTCCAAACCGCCCCGTTGAGTGCGGCGGAGATATCCCAGCATCTGCCCGATAGCCCGAATCACCAGCGGATCTCCGGCACTGTTCAGTTCCTTTTCACTCTTTACCCCAAACTGCTCCAAGGTCAGGCTGCGGCAAGTCTGCGGGTCGCATTCTTCTTCCGAAAGGCATTCCAATGCGGCGGAAAGCTTGTCCCGAATAAAGGCAGGCAAATTCTTAAAATCCAGCGCGGCAGGGTTCACCAAAATCTCCCGAGGGGAGAATCTGGAAAATTCCCCGCAAATCTGCTGTTCCAGTTCCCGGTCGTCGTCAATGAGCCGGGTGGCGTGAAGCTCACCGGTAGAAACGTCGGCAAAGCAGACCCCTGCCTGCCCGTTTTCCACGCATACAGAGGCTAAATAGTTGTTTTTCCCCTCGTCCAGCATGCTGTTTTCCAAAATGGTGCCCGGCGTCACCACCCGGATGATATCCCGCTTCACCAGCCCTTTGGCTGTAGCCGGGTCCTCCATCTGCTCGCAGATGGCTACCTTATAGCCCTTGGCCACCAGCCGGGCCAGATAGTTCTCATAGCTGTGGAAGGGCACACCGCACATGGGGGCGCGCTCCTCCAGCCCGCAGTCCCGTCCGGTGAGGGTCAAGTCCAGTTCCCGGGAGGCGATTTTTGCATCCTCAAAGAACATTTCATAAAAGTCTCCCAGCCGGAAGAACAAAAGGGTATCCGGATTCTCCTGCTTCAACTGGAGATATTGTTTCATCATAGGGGAAAGATCAGCCATTGGTTTGCCACTCCATTTTCAGATTCCATCAGGTTAAAAGAAAAGCACGCCGGTTTCGGGCGGGTGAAGGGTCGCCTTCTCCACGGCCCCTAAAGCCGACGTGCGTACATGGGTTCCGGTTAACTCAGTGGCAGCCGCCGCAGGTGGCGCAGCTGCCGGTGCAGGAAGCCTCATAATCAGCGGTTTCCGGGTCCTCACCCTCCACGCTCTTGGTAATAATAGCGGTCACGCGGTTCATCAGGCCATCCATTTCCTCGCGGGCCACATTGTAGGCGGTCATGTTGGGGTTCTGCATGATCTGGGCATAGATGTGGCGCAGTTCTTCGTTAAGGGTGCGCAGCTTTTCTTCGTCGGCGTTTTCGTTGGAAGTCTCGTTATTGATAGCCAGACGCTTCAGGTTAAAATCCCCGATGAGATCCTGCAGCTGCTGGTCGTCCTCACAGTTCTGGCTGGCCAGCTGCATATTCAGGTAACGGTCATCCTTCTGAATGGCCTTGCCCAGTTCTCTTGTCATCTCGATAATATCCATGGTCGTATCCTCCTGTAATTTCAAATTCTGTATTATTTTTCCGAAACCAGCTCGCCCCGGAGAATCCAGTTCCGCGCCGCAGTGATCTCCACCACAGCAAACTGCCCCACCAGAGAAGCCTCTCCGGGAAATTCCACTACCACGCTGCCATCGGTTCGTCCCGCCAGCAGCCCTGTTTTGGGGTTCAATTCCTCCACCAGCACCCGCTCTTTGCGGCCCACCATTTCGGCGCACCGACGGGCGGCGATCTCCTCCTGTGCCTTTAACAACTGGGAGAACCATCGGGATTTTTCCTCGTACGGGACAGGATCGGGCATTTTGGCCGCTACGGTACCCACTCGAGGGGAATAAATAAAGGTGAACAGGGAGGTAAACTCCACCTCCTGAATCAGGCTCACGGTATCGCAGAACTCCTCATAGGTTTCCCCAGGGAAGCCCACAATAATATCCGAGGTAAGGGAAACATCCGGTATCTTTTCCTTGCAGTAAGAAATAAGGTCCAAGTACTTGGCCCGGTCATATTTCCGGTTCATCTCTTTCAAAACCCGGTCGTTGCCCGACTGGAAAGGCAGGTGCAGATGGTGGGAAATATGACGGCTCTGGGCAATAACGTCGATCATCTCCCGGGTGGCATCTTTGGGGTGAGACGTCATAAAACGAATCCGGTAATCGCCCTCCACCGCGTCCAGACGGCGCAGCAGTTCCGCAAAGGAGATGGGATTTTCCAGCCCCTTGCCGTAGGAATTCACGTTCTGACCCAGTAGGGTAATCTCCTTGTAGCCTGCGGCCACCAGCTCCCGGAATTCCTTCTCGATGGCCTCCGGTTCCCGGCTGCGCTCACGGCCCCGCACATAGGGCACCACACAGTAGGAACAGAAATTATCACATCCGTACATCACCGTTAACCAAGCACGGAAGGTGCCGTCCCGATGGACAGGCAGGCCCTCGATAATAGTCTTATCCTCGCTGTCATCCCCACGCTCAAACACTCGGTGACTGTCGGTCAGCACTTCCCGAAGCATCTGGGGAAAACGGTGGAGCACATGGGTACCAAACACCAAGTTCACAAAGGGAAAGCTCTGACGGATACGCTCGGCCACGTGCTCCTGCTCCATCATACAGCCGCAAAGAGCAACGATAAGAGAAGGGTTGCGCCGCTTGACGTTTTTCAGCGCCCCCACATTGCCATAAATGCGATCCTCTGCGTGCTCCCGCACGGCACAGGTATTAAATAAAATGAAATCCGCTTCTTCCTCTTTATCAGTAAAGCCGAATCCCATTTCCTCCAGCATTCCCTTGATCTTTTCTCCGTCGGCTACATTCTGCTGGCAGCCATAGGTACGCACCAATGCCATCGGCATCTCACCTTTGGCACGTATTTGCATAATCTGCGCCACATCGGACATACAACGTTTCTGCTCTTCACGGTCCCATTGCAGATGTTGTTCCATATACGCAGTGCCTCCCTTCACAGTCTTCCAGAAAATCGCCGTTCAACAGGCGTTTCGTAATAGTATATCATATCCCTGCATCCACTGCAAGAAATATCCCTTACCGAAGCCGCCGGGCCGGCATTTTTTCCTGACGGGGATGTTTTCCCTCGATCTTTACATAAAGTCTGCGGGTAAATACCACTGTAGCGATCCCGATGATCAGGCAAAGGATGGGGGCCACCCAAACATTGGGGAACAAGCCGCTGCTGCCCAACTCCATGGGAAGATGAAGGAGCGCGATCATACCTGCTGATACGCTGGCCCACTTCCGGGGAAGGCTCCCGCTCATAGCCATCCACATAACCACCGCTGCGCAGCAATACACCATTATCATCATCAGTTGTTCCACGCCGCTGATGTAGAACACCCAAAAATCGGCTTGTACCTGCTCCAGCATCCCCTGCATTATGGTCAGCTCGTCCCCCGAAAGGTCTTGAGTGAGATACTCTGCGCCTTCTGCGTTGGCGATCACCGCCACAGAATAATAGGTGATACTGGTAAGTCCGGAAGAAAGGGCCGCGTTAGCGCCGCCATGCCCCAGGCCAAACATTACCGCCCGAGAGCCGCGATCCATGTGGTCCTGCAATAATCGAGCCACCAGCGCGAATTCCAATGATTCAAACACCGCGGCAGCTACTACTGCCAACACTGTATACAGAACCGCGTTTTCGCCTATCCCCGGCACTGCTTGGATAGTAAGGGACATAAACAGGCGTTCCAACAGCATAACGAACACCAGATGCATACTGATGCCCACTAAAAACAGAAGGATCTGGGCACGCATACGAATTTTTAGTACACCCATTGCAAGGATGGGCAGTACAAAGCAGATCAACAGGGTAAAAACCATTCCCAGGATCGCAATATTGGATACCATTTTTTACAATACCCCCCGGTATGTAGTTTTATCTGACAGCCAAAACGGTGCAGACATTCTTTTATATTATAGCATAAACCCTTTCCCTTTGTCGAACCAATCTTTACTATTTTTACTTTTTCGACATATTTTCATGGACATCCACTTTTAACCGAAAATTTTTTCTGCTATAATATTATAACATCATACCGTGTAACGCTACTAACCGCTTTGACGGTCAGAAAGGAACTACCATGTCTGTTTTTTCAGAAAAACTCCACGAGTATATTTCCCGCGCCGATATAAAAATTGCGGCGCTTTCCAAATATAGCGGGGTAGACCGCAGCTTCATTCAAAAAATGCTCAGCGGGCAACGGGTACCCAGTGATATTTCCACCATCAACCGCCTTGCAGATGCTTTGATGCTCACCCCACTGGAACGACGCTCCTTGTTAGAGGCCCACGCTATCTCTCGCATGGGAGAAGAGGTGTATCATCGGCGCACAACCGTAAAACGGCTGCTGGAGGATGCCGACAGCTATTACTTTCATACACCGCCTGCCATCTTGCCTACCCTTCCCCCTCCCGCTCCTATACCGGAAGTTTTGCCCTTTCAGGGAAAAGCTTCTGTGGCCGATGGATTACGGATGTTAATGGATGCTGAGCTGTCTGATCCAGCCCCCCAGCTTTGGGTAGTAATGCAGCCCGATTGTGAATTTGCGGTGATCCTCCATAATTGCTGCCGGGCAGTTCCCTCCCTACATATCGAGCACATATTGCGGTTCGACAATGAACTGCAATATCAGCGAGAAAACCAGCACAACCTGCACTGCGTCCGCTGTCTGCTCCCTTTTCTTCTTAGCCCATGCTCCTATCATGCTTGGTTCTACTATGATTTTGCCGGTGAAGAAAAAAAACATACTTCGGTTTTTCCGTGGTTTGTGCTGGGAAAACACGCAGCCCTCTCTCTTTCATCGGACTGTGAAAAAGGGATCTTGTACTCACATCCACAGGTAATGGAATTATTCCAAAGAATCTTTGAGGAGATCCGTTCGGATTGCCTGCCTTTTTTTGAGCTGACTAATGTGGAGGCCTCACAATTTTGGGACCATCAGCGCTGGCCCTCTATCCACCACCAGATGGCTTATTCCTTACAATATGAGCCTTGTTGGGGCTTCTTTTATTCCATGGATATGGTAGAAAAACAGCTCTTAAAAGAGATTCCCAACCGTGAAGAGATCATTACCTTTTTTTCCCATCATCGTCAACAAGTTTCTTTGCTGGAAGGGCCAATGCGGTGTACCGCCTTTTTTACCATGGAGGGCCTAGAATATTTTTTAAGTACTGGGCGGCTCAGTGAATTGCCAAGCGAAATTTATCATCCCTTGTCCTTACAGCAACGGGCGGAGCTTTTTCGAAGAATGGTGTCTTGTATCCAAAAGGGAAATTTCCTGCCCTTCCTAGTCCGTCCTCAAAAATTCCGGCTCCCACGG
Organism: uncultured Clostridia bacterium; assembly: GCA_944380795.1. Lineage (GTDB taxonomy): Bacteria > Bacillota > Clostridia > Oscillospirales > Acutalibacteraceae > Heritagella_A. Next base: position 30,228 of record CALWIS010000216.1, read on the forward strand.
AAGTTGACCTTTTTTGTGGCGGATGAACAGCACCTTTGCTGTAGCTGCTCCCATCCGGTCTATGGGCCGGTGTCTGTTACCCTGCGGGAAAAAAGTGTGGTATACTCTATATGCGATTTTTTGGAGTATATGTTGGAAACCGATATGGTTTATTCCCGAAAGGAATCGGAATCGATCTTGCTTCACCGTTTGGAAGAGTTTACCAAGAACATAGAAAATCATACAGAACAGGAGGAATAACCAATGGGACCATACACCTATCTTGTACTGCGTATTGATGGGGATTATGCTGTTCTCCAGCGCACCGACATCCAAGAAGAGGATACACTTTTAGTGGCCCGTGCTCTATTGCCGGAAGAGACCAGCGAGGGAGACCATTTGCTGTGGGAGAACCTTACCTATACCCTTCTTCCATAATATTCTCCGTCTATTTCTCAAATTTATCATACCTCGGCAATAACAAAAACCCGGATGTGTATGGGTGGTCTCCCATAGCACATCCGGGTTTTTCTCAATATAAAATCGCTCCGTATTTGGCAGCTAAAGGAGAAAGCACTTCCTCCTCCAACTCGCAGTCGCTGTCAATAATCAGACGGCCCGGGAAGTACCGCAGTGCGGCTTCCAAAACCGGCAAACTATCAGTCTGCACAGCAATAGGTTGACGGGTCATTACTGCCTCTTTTGCCAGCCACTGAGCGTCGTCAGGGGTCTCAATCCGCACCAGTGTGGCGTTGGCGATCTCATCGTCAATGTCGATGAGATCCTCCGCAAGGCCTCCGTCGCAATCCATGGGCTCGCTGTAAATAATGTCCTCCCCTAAGAAGAACGCTTCGCTCTCAATGGCAGCGGCGTAGTTGTCCGCGTCCTCATAAAAGTCCCCGGGAATAGGCTGGGAAAAGTCCAGCGCTCCCAGCGCGGCCAGCTGCTTCTCCGTGAGATGCACACCGCCCACCAGCGGGATACCGGCCTTTAGCATGGCGGCGCAGCCGTCGGCAAAAACTTCCGGCGCAAGGGGGATACCCTCCTCGTCCTCGGCCTCCGGCATGGCCAGCAGAGGGATGCTGGCATGGGGCAGCACACCTTCCAGCTCCGCCAGCATCTGCCGGGGAGAGAGGTTGCCCTCCAACCCTACCGCGTCTGCTCCCATAGCCTGCAAAACGATCACCGCCGGCAGCAGCGTACCGCCGGAAAGAGTCTTGCCGGAACCATCCACAGTAAGAGAAGCCAACACCGGCAGCTTTTTGCGCTTGGCGGCCAGCATGGCGGCCCGCAGGTCGGAGAGACACTGGTGTCCGGACAGGAACAGGAAATCCGCGCCGGCCTTGACCAGCTCGTGCACTTGTGCCCGGTACATCTCGTAAATATCATCAAAATCTTCTTCCCCAAAAGGCGGCACAAAGCGCCCCGTGGGGCCCAGCACTCCGCCGACCGGCAGGCCGAGGGCGCCTGCCGCCTCTTTGCACTGCCGCATTAGGTTGAAGTTCAGCTCCTTCATGGAGCACTCCAGCCCGAATTCGGAGAGAGCGGCAGCGTTGCCCCCCGCAGTGGGGGCCAGCAGCAGCGAAGCGCCTCGCTCCTTGGCGGCGGCAAAGGCCTGGGAGATTGCCTCAGGGTGGCGGCAATACCACTCCTCGGGGCATTCCCCGGGCGGGACCTGCCGCACCAGCGAAGCCGGTAGCGCAGCAATGACAGCGGGAAGAGAAACAGGAAGGCTCATGGCAGTATCCTTTCTTGCAAGATGCTTACATGGTTTCCGGCACGGTGATCTTCAGGAGGTTCAGCACGTTGGCGATCACCGTCTTGGTGGCTAGGCACAAGGTCAGACGGGCGGCGGAGAGGCTCTCCTCCACGCCCTTGACGCGGCAGGCATTATAGAACTTATGGAACAGCGTAGCGGCGGTGATGACATACCGGGTGATACGGGCGGGGTCATAGTCGCGTGCTGCGCCGATGATCTCATCGGTGTAAGCGGACAGGTGACGGATGAGTTCCACTTCTTCGGGAGCGGTCAGCAGGGCCAGCTCCTCGTCGGTGCACTCTCTGGGAGAGATGCCGTCAGCGGCCAGAGCCTTCAAGATACTGCAAATACGGGCGTGGGCGTACTGCACATAGTATACCGGGTTCTGGGCGTCCTGCTGGATAGCCAGATCCAGATCAAAGTCCATCTGGGAATTGGCCTCGCGCATATTGAACAGGAAACGTGCAGCATCCACCGGCACCTCGTCCAGCAGGTCAGAGAGCTGGATGGCCTTGCCGGTACGCTTGCTCATACGCACGATCTCGCCGCCGCGCACCAGTTTTACTAGCTGCATCAGCACCACGTCCAGCTTTTCGCCGTCCATGCCGATGGCGTCCATGGCGCCCTTCATACGGGCCACGTGGCCGTGGTGGTCGGCGCCCCAGATATCGATGCAGCGCCCAAAGCCGCGGTCAAACTTATTCTTATGGTAGGCGATGTCAGCGGTCATATAGGTGGGGTTGCCGTTCTGGCGCACCAGCACCTCGTCCTTGGGCTGCTCGTCATCCTTATTCTTTACCTTGGCATACTTGGCGGTGAAGTCCGCGCCCTTATACCAGATGGCGCCGTCCTGCTCATAGGTGAGGCCCTTTTCGGTGAGCAGGTCCACAATCGCCTTGACTTCGCCGTCCTCATGCAGGCGGCTCTCCAAGAACCACTCGTCATATTCGATGCGGTACTTCTTCATATCGGCCTTCATTTTGGCGATATTCTGGGGAAGGGCAAAGGAAACCAGCGCATGACGGCGCTCCTCCTCGGTCTTGCTCATGAGCTCGTCCCCGTGCAGGTCAGCGTAGGCCTTGGCAAAATCGGTGATGTACTCGCCGTGGTAGCTGTCTTCCGGCAGCTCGGGGGCGTTCTCCCCGGCAAAGAGCTGCTGATAGCGGATGCTCAAAGACAGACCGAATTTCTCGATCTGATTGCCGGCGTCGTTGACGTAGAACTCACGCCACACATCGTATCCAGCGGCATCCAGCACAGCGGCCAGACAGTCACCCAGCGCGCCGCCACGGGCGTTGCCCATATGCATGGGGCCGGTGGGGTTGGCAGAAACGAACTCCACCATGATCTTTTTTCCTTGGCCGTAATCGCTGCGACCGTAATCCGCACCTTTTGCCAGAATGTCGCGAAGCACGTCGCCCTGGAACTTGGGGCTGAAGAAGAAATTCAAAAAGCCGGGACCTGCGATCTCCACACGGTCGAAGTAGGTATTGGAGAGATCCAGGTGAGAAGCAATAGCCTCTGCGATCTTACGGGGGGCGGCACGGAAAGCGCGGGCGCCCACCATGGCGGCGTTGCAGGACCAGTCGCCGTGACTGCGGTCTGCGGGGATTTCCAGATTAAAATTGGGAAGCTCGGCTTCGGGAAGTTCCCCGGCTTTGATGGCTTCCTGCATACTGCTGACGATGGCGGCCCGAAGGTCTTCGGTGGCCTGCTGAACTAACTTGGACATTTATTTCGCTGCCTCCTTAATGGTAACTGAAATTTCATTATTACTAGAAAGACTAGAATTGATATCCAGCGTATATCGAACCCGCAAGCTTCCTCCTCGTTCGTCCAGATTGGAGGAAAAACTGCTGGTAAACACCCCAACCATAAGCTGACCGTATCCAGTATCGTACTGGCAAAAATGGCGTTTCCCTTTTTCTAAAATCAGCCGGGTGGCAGAATTATCCCGCATAAGGGTCATTTTGTCATTTCTCTCCACTTTGAGGATGGAGGTCTGGTAGCGGTTGGGGTCGTCTTCATCGTATTCTTTATAAGCGATATACCAGTGGTCGCCTTTTTTCACGTAGGAACCCAGGGTATCAATGCGAATCTCGCCGGTCTCGCCATCGATCTGCTGTTTTCCTACGATGGAGATCATATAATCTTCCTGCATGATCAAAATCCTTTTCTATCACAAACTAATAGGGGGATAGCCCCTACTTCTACCCGTTTCACTTGTCAACCTACACGCCATTAAACTTGGAAATGCCTTTCTTCTGCGAGAAGAAAGGGCCAAAGAAGGCGCCAAAGGAACCGCTTTGGTTCCTTTGGAATCCTCCACAAAGAGTTCCGGTGCAGGAAGCTGTGCTGGAACTGCCCCGGCAAGAAAGGCCTGCGGCCTTTAGCCGTGACAGTTCAGTTAGATATTTCAAATTTTAAATTAGCTGGCTGAGAGGGAAACGCTGATACACCCACCGAGGAAG
>CALWIS010000217.1 GCA_944380795.1 uncultured Clostridia bacterium
ACACCGCCCGCATTTCTTCATCCGCGGAAACCGTCTCCACCTTTTCTATGGAGCTGCTTTCGCTTTGGGAAATGCCGATCTCTGTCGGACCCTTTTCTTCCTCCTTGGCAGGGTGCAGCGCCCCTGCCACCATGGTAATGGCCACAGCCCCGGCCAAAAGGCCTGCGGCTAAAAGCCGTGGGTGACGCAGCCGGATATTCCATAGGATTCTATGTTTTCTCATCTTTCCCCGTCCTTCCATGCCCGATTGACAGCCGAGCGGAATTCCTGTACCATAAGAACAGGCTGTTTTATCCCTATGCGGCCTTGTCCCAGGATAGAACAGTATTACATAAAAAGAACAGGAGGCATGGATTTGCTTTTATGGGAATACCGGTGGCCTGTATTGGCTTTATGGGAAATTATCATCAGCCTATTAGCAATCATTTTTACAGTTCATGACAAATCCTGCGCCAAAAAAGGAAAATGGCGGGTACGGGAGAGCACCTTGCTGCTTTTAGGGGCATTGGGCGGCGCCTTTTCCATGTTTCTCACCATGCGGTGCATCCATCACAAAACAAAGCACGCAAAATTCATGATAGGGCTTCCGGCGCTGCTCCTGCTGCACCTTGCCCTGCTGATAACTGCAATCTGGAAATGGGGGTTTTGAGCCATGGAAACTGTCCGTTATCCCATTCTACTGCTGGATGCCGACGGGACCTTGTACGATTTTGAAGCATCTCAGGCGCACGCCTTGGAACGAGCCTATCATGGGGCGGGGTTCGCATCCACCCTCCCCTACTCTCCCGAAATTCTGGACTGTTACAGCCGTATCAACCAGAGCTGGTGGAGAAAGCTGGAACGGGGAGAGTGTACCAAAGAGGAATTACAGCTGGGCCGCTTCCGGGAGTTTTTCGCGGCCTTGAGTCTTTCCTTTGACCCGGCAGAGTTTAACCGGATGTACATGGAGGAGTTGGGCAACGGCACGTACCTGCTCCCTCACGCGGAGGAGGTCTGCCGGGAGCTGGCCAAAACCTGCACCCTGTATATCGTCACCAACGGCGTTTCCCGCACCCAGCGGCGGCGCATCGGCGGTTCAGCGCTAAACGGTCTGTTTCGGGAGATCTTTGTTTCGGAGGATGCCGGTGTCCCCAAGCCGGAGATAGGCTATTTTGAATATGTCTTTTCCCGACTGGGAGAGGTAGATCATCGGAACATCCTGTTAATAGGGGATTCCCTTTCCTCGGATATGCAGGGGGCCGAAAACGCCGGTCTAGATTCCTGCTGGCTGAACCCCAAAGGAGCGCCCTTGCCAGAGCGTCCTCACATCACCTTTACCATCCGGGATCTACGGGAACTCTCTGCCATTGTAAAGACTGGAAAACCGGGAGAAAAAAACTTTTAAAAAAGCCCGCCAAAGGCTGTAACAACTTTTGCCCTTTTCCCATACACTATAGTGTAAATCGAAAGGAGGCAACTCAATATGTGCAACAACAACTTCGGCGGATGCTCCTGGATTCTTATCATTCTCCTGATCCTGTGCTGCTGCGGCGGCAACGGCGGTCTGTGCGGCGGCAACAACAATGATTGCGGCTGCGGCAACAGCTGCTGCTAATCCCTGTAAGCCCAAAGGCGGACGCTTCTGCGTCCGCCTTTGGGCTTACATATGGGAATTTTATATGACCCCTATTTATGGTATTTCCCGTGGTTCTGAATCTGGAACGCACGGTAGATCTGCTCGCACAACATGACCCTCGCCAGCTGATGAGGAAACGTCATCGGGGACATGGAAAGCCGCAGGCTCCCCGCCTGCTTGACCTTTTCCGCCAAGCCAAAAGAACTGCCGATGACAAAGCTCACGGAGGAAACACCCCGGGATGCCAGTTCTTCCAGCGTAGTTGCCAGCTTGGGGGAGGTCATCTCCTTACCCTCAATGCACAGTGGGATCATGGCGCTGCCTTTTGCCGCTGCCAGCAGCTTTTCCCCCTCCTCCTCCAAGGCTTTGTCGATGAGTGCTTGAGAGGGGTCGTCCGGCAGACGGCTCTCCGGCAGCTCCACAATGGAAAAGCTGCAAAAGGCTTTCAACCGTTTGGCGTATTCGGCGCAGGCATCCCGCCAGTAGGCCTCTTTCAGTTTTCCCACACATAAAATGCGGACATTCAGCATAACACTTCCCCTTTCTCAATAAAAAAGCCGGGCGTATCCGTCCGGCCAAAATTCGTTATGTATTCAAAACAGAATCGTACTGCCCTCCACATTCTCTCTGGGAGCCACAGAAAGGATAAAATCCCGGTTTTCCTCCAACCCCGCCATTTTCAGGGAACACAAAGCGGTTTGATAAGCCAGTTCCGGGGTATTGTTTTCGTTGCTCAAATGGGCAAGCAAAAAACGGCTTGTGCCCTTGCCCGCCAAACGGGGCAAGTATTCGGCACATGTCTCGTTAGAAAGGTGCCCAATAGAAGAGAGAATCCGACGTTTGAGCGGATATGGATAGGGTCCGTTGCGGAGCATCCCCACATCGTGGTTGGATTCCAACACCACAAAGTCGGCGCCCTCCACCATTTTTTCCACTTCTGGGGTGATGACCCCCAAATCGGTGGAAAAAGCCACGCGGTGGTCATCGGCAGTTTTTACCAGATAGCCATATCCTTCGGCACAGTCGTGAGAGGTATGGAAAGGAATGATCTCCATGCCGCCGCACTGTAGGCCCTCTGGCCCAATGACAGCACAAGGGAACTTCCCATTGAGAACCTGGGCATCGTTCAGGGCTTCCAGTGTACCCAAAGAAGCATATACCGGGATATGATGCCGCCCTGCAAACACTCTTAGCCCCTGTACGTGGTCGCTGTGCTCGTGGGTAATAAAAATCCCTTCAATTGCCGAAAGCGGAATACCGCAGTGCGCCAATTTTTCGGTAATTTGCTTGGCGCTTCTCCCGGCATCGATAAGGATTCCCCTCTCTTCGGAGCCAATATAATAACTGTTTCCACTGCTCCCACTAAAAAGGGGACAAAGTCTTGCCAATTGATAGCCTCCATCATAAAACAGGCGTATTTGCCTGGAGTATTTTTAGCCTACCCGCACCACTGCCGGGCCGGGAGTTTCGATACGGCGGATATCCGCTCCCAAGGAGCATAGCTTCTCTACAATAGCATCATATCCACGTTCGATATACTGGATATCTTCGATCTGTGTAGTACCTTGGGCACAAAGAGCCGCGATCACCATGGCAGCGCCTGCTCGCAAATCCACTGCTTTTACCGGGGCTGCTACCAGATGGTCCACCCCTTCTACCACAGCCAAACGCCCATCCACCGAGATCTGAGCGCCCATTCTGCGCAGTTCTTCCACATAGCGGAAGCGGTTATCCCACACACCTTCGGTAATCAAGCTGGTTCCCTTAGCGATAGAAAGCAATACCGCGATCTGGGGCTGCATATCGGTGGGGAAACCGGGATGGGGCATCGTCTTTACATTGCACTTATTCAATGTCCCAGCACGGGAAACCCGGATAGAATCATCAAATTCCTCCACGTTAACGCCCATTTCCTCCAGCTTGGCGGTAATGGACTCCAGATGCTTGGGAATCACATTTTTAATCAGCACATCGCCGCTGGTAGCAGCAGCAGCCACCATATAAGTACCAGCTTCGATCTGGTCGGGAATAATGGAATAGGTAGTCCCCCGCAGATACGGTACCCCATGAATCTTGATAACATCCGTACCGGCGCCACGGATATCCGCCCCCATGCTGTTGAGGAAGTTGGCTAAATCCACAACATGAGGCTCTCGTGCTGCATTTTCAATTACCGTAAGGCCTTGCGCCTTTACAGCGGCCAAAATAATGTTGATGGTCGCACCAACAGTCACCAAATCCAGATAAATGTGGCTTCCCACCAATTCATCTGCCACTACATCCACCATGCCGCCATCCAAAGAATAGGTGGCTCCCAAAGCCATAAAGCCCTTAAGGTGCTGGTCGATGGGACGCACGCCAAAATTACATCCGCCAGGCATTCCCACCACTGCATGGTGATACCGGCCCAGCAAAGCTCCCAGCAAATAGGAAGACGCACGCATCTGGCGCACCAGCTCATAGGGCGCAACATGGGTGTGGACTGTACGGGGGTCGATCTCCAGGGTGTTGCTGTTGATAGAACGCACCCCAGCCCCCATGTCTTGTAAAATATGGGCCATCGTGTTAACATCGGTAATGTTCGGTATATTTTCAATACGGCATACGCCGTCGGAAAGAATCACAGCAGGAAGAATTGCGACAGCAGCATTTTTAGCGCCACTGATGGTCACTTCGCCAGACAGCCGATTGCCGCCTGTAATTACAAACTTATCCAAAATGACACACTCCTAAAATATCAATTTTCAACTATATTTCGTTGTACTATATATCAATATATTTTATAATCAAAATCAAAACACTTTTTTGGCATACGCAAAAAGAGAACATCTGTTCTAAAATGTCATTTAACTCCTTTCAGATGCTCTCCTTTATTTTATGTCTCCCTAAATGATAATACACGGAGAAATAAAAGTCAATATCTAACAAAAAAAACCAGAAATTCTTGTGAAAGAAAAGAGAAAAATCTTTTGCTCAACATCTCGAAACTTGCCTAGCAAACAAAAACCGCCTGAAATGAGGTTCCCACTTTCAGACGGTTTTTATACGCGATTTTTCTAATTGGAAGTCAAGTACGGCAGCGGGTCAACTTTTTCGCCATTTTTAATGATTTCAAAATGGAGATGAGCGCCGGTAGAATCCCCTGTACTGCCGATCAGAGCAATCGGCTGCCCCTTTGCCACCTTTTCACCAGAGGATACCAATATTTTACTCGCATGGGCATACATGGTCTGATAACCATTACCGTGGTCGATGAGAAGATGATATCCATACCCATAATTATGGAGCTTTACATAAGACACCGTACCGCCATCGGCTGCCACGATAGTTTGACCATAGGAATTTCCGTTGGAGAAATCCAGCCCCCAATGAGTCGTGCCCCATCTGGCGCCATAGTAGGAGGAAATATTCCGCACAATGGGGGACGGCCATGTAAAGATACCGCTGGCTTCTCCGGGGATCTTTCCTGTGGGGCGTTTTTTGGTTCCTACCACAACAATCCGGTTTACTGCTTCTTTGGTGACCTCCTGAGAGATCTCTTCCCTAGACACCTCTTCCCCTTCTACATAGGACACCCGATCCACACAGGTACGCAGTCCGCTTTCGCCTTCCTGTATGACTTTGGAGTAATCCGTATATTGAGAATCATCCTTTTGGGTAACGGTTTTATACGGAATCTCCTCTTCTACGGTCTCTTCTTTGACTACACAAATATGCAGCTTTGTTTCCAACCTCTGACGCAGAACGTCTGTAGACAGGATACTGCTGGTGGGGAACAACCCGCTCACGATTTCCAAGCTTTCCAGATAATCAGCAGAAAGCGCTTCGGATTCTTCCTTTTCCTCCCGAAGCAGGGTTTCCAATACATAACGGAGATCGGTGCTGCTGCGTACTACGCCCCCCAATTCCCCGTTGATATATACGCCACAGGCATCACTGATTACATCGTCGGAGCTTCGGATCAGATTGTCGCAGATCACCGAAGCATCGGTAAACTGAGTCTCTTCCATAATTCCCAAGCGATAAGAAGCCACGGTGTTGATTTCGGTAGCAGTTGCTGTTTCAAACATCATGCGCTGGTTCATCATTTCAGAAGCTTCGTCAAAAACGCCTTCATCGGCCACCACCGCAGACTCTCCTTCCCCGTAACTGAGATACAGGCCATATGTCTGCTGGTTCCAAAACCAAATCGTGCCGCCCAACACCAACAAAGCAACCAGTGGGAACACCACATGTCCAACTGCAGACAGGATTGCTCGATGCTGCCGCGCCTGCCAAAAATGAGAAATCGCACTGCGGATTCCATGCTTTTGCCGCACCGCCTGCAGGTTGTCGGATTCCCAACGAAGATTACTGCGGATCTTCACCCGGGAATAATGCGCCATACGCAGCTTTCTGCGAAAAAAGCGCAGATAGATCCGGTGGCATAGATCCCGAAGCGGATATAAGAATCGATCCACCCTTTTTTCCAGACGTTTTAAAATCCGCAAAGTCTGCGCGCCGGTGATATAGGTGATATTATAGAGAAATTGCAAAAGGCCCACGCCTATCAAACAGGCTATTTTAAGAATAGCCTTACCCATTCGTTGCAACACTTTTTGCAAAAGAACATCGCCTTTCTTAAAAAGTTACAGATTTGTAATCATTTTCTCTATCATACCCCAAAATCGCAAAATTTGCAACCCCTCAAAGAAAAGCTTTTCGGCTGGTTAAAACGCTTTTCCAGCTGCCAGCACTTCCGGCGTATCCAACGGGAAACGGGACAGTAACCTTTGAGCATCTTCCTCTGCTGCTTCAAAAAGCTGAAAAAAATCCTCGGTATGTTCGTTACCCACGCGGTCCAGCCAAACACCGTGGCTGGTATTCGCATAGTCGATCTCGTCGCTTTCCAGCATCCCCCGCAGATGGCAAGAGATGGTACGGCGGCCTTTGCGTTCCAAGTGGGAGACCAACTGTTTTTTTAGCCCTGTACGGTCACTGATTAAGCGGAAAGCCAACCTTGCGTCTTTCTCAGCTTGTCGGAGCTCCCGCTTTTTTTCAGAAAGTCCAAAAAGCTCTGCAAAAAGAGAAGAATAAATCTCTGCGATCTGTTCTTCCACCGCTTCATTTTTTGGAAAACAGCTGCCTAAACGATAATCAGTGGGCAGATTACCGGTCTCCCACCGAAGAACGATGCCATCCAAAGCAGATTCTATCTCGTTATGCAAAATGCTCTCCGTCTGTCCCGGCTCCTCCTGCAAAAATTGCCGGGACAAGTACTCGATATAGGGATGGCAGGTGCGGTCCAAACTATAGTGGCACAAAAAGCCCATAATATAAGAATGTATGATAGGATCGGGTTTTTCCCTCCATATTTTTTGCAGCACCCGTAAGGTGTTTTCAGGTGGCTCCTGATGAAGCTGATCTCCCTGTGCACAAAGGCTCTCTCCTCTCTGCCACGGGAAAAAGCGGTGGCAGAATAGAAAATCCGGCCCTTGTTTCCCCCATTCAAAAGCGTCTTTTACCAAATGTCCCTTCTCCACCTGAGCTTCCTGTTCCAACCATTTCCAAACACGCTGGCCATGCAGCGCATGCACAATCCCTGCGGGCATATATCCTATCTCCTATCTTTTCCCGGCAGCCATTTTCAAAACAAAAGGCAACCCCGGTTCTTTGCTTTCTATCGCTGTTTTTATGATACACAAAACCTGCAGAGATTACAAGGCTCCACTAAAGGGATTCTATACAAGAAAGCATACCGCAAAATCTTTAAAATCTTTGAAACTAAAAAGCAAGGAGAAGCCTCTAAGAGGTTTCCCCTTGCTTTATTAATTACGTGGTTTTCTTATCACACAAACTTTTCTGTTTTTAGGACAAGCGCTCAAACTGATCGGCCCCTACTCCACATAAGGGGCAGGCAAACCCTTCCGGAAGCGGTCCCTCATGAATATAACCGCATACGGTGCAGCGCCAGCGCTCCGAAGCTTTTTCCGTTGCTGCCGGTGCGTCTTCTATTTTTTCAAAGCTCTCTGCACCTACACTGCACAGCGGACAGGTGAATCCTTCCGGCAGAGGCCCTTCGTGGATATAACCGCATACAGTGCAGCGCCAACGCTCTCCAGAGCCGGCGGCAGGCGCTTGCGGCATAGCTCCCGCCTGATAAGAAGGAGCGGTTTTGGGAGTGCCTCCCTTTACCACACTATGATAATATTCATAGCTCATCATATGTTCGTCGAGAAGCTTCTCCGCCTCTGTTACTTCTCCGATGAACATCCAGTGCGTTCCCACATCCACGGTCTGTTCCACCTTCACACTGAACCGGGCCGCCATATGCTCGGTGACATAGGGCACCCCGTTTTCATCCCGGTTGGTGGCAAAACCGGAAAACTTATTTTCCTCCCGGCTGGAACGGAACCCAAAGGTACCGATAAGCCCCATATCAGCTGTTTCTGTCAGCACGGTAGCGGCAAAACAGCCAGATTCCCGAATGACATCTGCTGTAGCGTTCTGCTTGTTTACCGTAACCGAAAGGCGGGGCGGCTCTGCCGTGACCTGCAATACGGTATTGACGATACACCCGGCGTCCATTTCTCCATTGGAAGAAGAAACAATGTACAGTCCATTGGTGAGCTTAAAAAAAGCGGTCATATCCATTTTGAAATTCCTCCTTTACACATAACTAAAAATATCTTCAGTCATTAGAATTTGCTGCCGCCGCCTCCGTGGGAGCTGGAACCTCCACCTGAATCGCGAGAAATGTTTCGGGAAGTAACAAACTTTCCTACAAACACATCTTCCTGATGAGAAAGATTCAGGGAACTGTTTTTATCCAGCTCATACTGGTCTGCCTTATGGCCGTGGGTATATTTGTACCATACCCCTACCACAGAACCGGCCCCCACCAACACTGCCAACGCCAGCGCAATGAGGAGCATTCCCACAATATTGGGGTGTGCAAACGCATCAGTCTTTTCCAAGAATATCCGGGCGCCCCGGGCATACTCCTCATCCCCTGCACAAGAAGCTACCTCATCGGTGATCTCCTTGATTCGAGACTCGGTGAAAATCTCCTTAGCATGGCCGGTAGTGGAAAGATAGGCCATGCGGTTATCCATATCGATGAGGAGCAAAACGCCCGAATGGTCGCTCCCCACGCCAAATCCATTGTTATCATAAAAATTATCGGCATATTCCTTGGAGGTCTTTCCCTCTGCGTCGTCAATCGTAACGATCACCAGATCCAAGTCGGTTTTTTCCCGGTATTCCCCTATGCTCTCTTCCAATTCCTGGGTTTCTTCCGTAGTAAACAATCCGGCATAGTCATATACCCGGCTTTGCTCCGCAGCAAATACACCGGTAAAGGAAAACAGCACGCACAGCAGTATCGCCGCAAAACCGGCGGTCACTTTCTTTTTCACAGTAAAAGCCCTCCGATCAGCGAAAACACACCAAAAGCCACTGCCGTGACAACGCCAAACAAAGCCGCCAGCCGGGCCTTACTCAAGGGCAGCCGTCCGCAGGTTTTCCCTGTCTGCCCGTTTACCGCATAATAGTATGTTTCCCCGTTATATTGATATGTCATGACCCAGGCGGGAAGCATCACATACTCCCAATGCTCCTCCATCATCTGGCAGTTGGAATCCCGCACGCTAAAGTGGTTATAGCCCTTTACCGTATCCTCCAGCTTTTCCCGGGTGTAGCCCTGAATCTTTTCCTGCGCCCGAGGACGCACATCCCCCGTCTCCGTCATCCGACGTTCTGCCAGAAATCCGGAAAGATAGGCCATGGAAAAATCTTGGGCCTTGGTATAATCAAAGGGGTACACCCCCTGGGTCAGGTCAATATCCGCCCGGTTCATGGCGGTAAAGGTAATATCCCGCAGTTCGACCTGGCCCTGACGGACAAATTGGTATTTTTTCGTTTCTTTATATTCGGTATTCCCTGTGCGCCAGGTACGGATCTTCTCTGCATTACCGCTGATACGCCCCTGGGTGCGGCAGTTGATGCGCCAATAGGGATAATACACGCCGGACATTTTTTCCAACCGGGCCTCCCGGCTGAATCCAGGTTTTAAGAACCATTTTTTCTTCTTCCACTGCTCAAAAGCATTTTCCGCCTGTTCTTTATCCAGCACAAAAGGAATCACTTTATTGGGCTTTAGCTTATTGGAAAGCCGAGAGGAGAGCACTACCGGATTGTGGCAATAATAACACCAGGTAGCGGCGGTAGATGCCTCGGCAATAACCTGAGCGCCGCAGCTGGGACAGGTGTACTCCACCACTTCCCCTTCGTTGAACTCCTCTTCCGGCTGAACTGTTTCTGCTCTGGGGGCGGGGTCTTCGGTTTTAGATTCCGGCTCCTCCCCCAGTTCTTCCCGGGTGAAATAACTGTCGCAGTATTCGCAGTGGAACTTTTGGGAGTCCGGATCAAAAAGCAGCTCGCCGCCGCAATTTTTACACTTAAAAGACACCGTTGCCATATACGTTCCCCCTGCCTTACTGGAAATCTGCCTCTGTCACCGGGTCTCCGCATTCCGGGCAGAACTTCATGCCTTGTACGTCCTCAGTTTCGTATCCGCACTTATTGCAGTGGAATTTTCCGGCAGGACGTGATTGGCCGCACTCTGTGCAGAACTTGCCTGTATTGTGAGCGCCGCATTTTCCACACACCCACTCCCCGGCAGGGGCGGGCTTTTTATTGCCGCACTGAGGGCAGAACTTGGAGCTTTCCGGATTTTTCGCACCACAGGAACAAGTCCAGCCTGCCGCTTGTGCAGCTTGCTGTTGGGCTGCTGCCTGTTGTGCCGCCGCCTGCTGCTGTGCCTGCATCTGCTGCTGGTTAGCCTGAGAGAATGCCCCAGCCATTCCAGCCCCGGCATTCATTCCCATGCCAATACCCATAAAGCCAGCCATGGAGCCATTGGCGTTAGAGCCTGCAGCCTCAAATCCCCGGGCCATCGCTCCCTGCACATAGCCCTCCCGCACAGCGGCATCACTGAGCATGGCGCCCTGGTTGCGCATATTGATAAGCTTAGTGGATTCCTCGTCATAAGAGATACTGGCGATACCCACAGACTGGATCTCCATACCCCGGGTCTGCTTCCAGTCCTCGTCCAGGATATTGCTCATATATTTGCTCAGTTCCCGGCCCTTGGAAGCTACATAGGAAATACGGATGCCGTCGGCGGACATCTGGTTGATAGCTGCCTGCAAGGCCTCTAAGAACTCAGACAGGTACTGTTCGTTGATGTCCTTAATGTCCACACGCTCTTGGTTGCGGGGAATAGCCTCATAATAGAAACGCAGAGGGTCGGTAATGCGGATAGAGTAATTGCCGTGGGCCCGCAGGAACAGCTCCGCATTGTACATATTATCGAAGTAGTTCACCGGGGTGCGGGTGCCGAACTTGATGCCCTTGATCTCCTGCAGATTGATATAGACTACCTTCTGAGCAGTGGGGGCTCCGCCGCCAAACTTTACACGCTCAAAGAAATCCTGCACCGAATCCCCCAAAGAGCCGCTGAACAGAGACGGCGCAGAGGAATTTTTCACGGTATAGTAGCCTTCTTCTGCTGTATAGTCTATTACCTTACCGCCGTCCAACAGCATCATAAACTGGTTGGGATACACATGGATCACAGATCCGTCGGAAATCACATTTTGACTTCCTTTGCGGTTGTTGTTACGCTTATCGTCTCTGCGCACAGAGACGCCGCAGGTCATTACTGTAGTATCATCCATTTCAAAGGGCTCTATCGTTTCCAGCCACTGGTCGGCGAGGGTTCCTCCCAACGACCCGGCAATTGCTCTGATAATTCCCATAAGTGATCCTCCTTTAAAAGTGGAATTTTGTATCTATCATACCACATTTTTGAAAAAGAAGACACAATTTTGAGGCTATTTTTTGCTTTTTTCTTTGCACAAATATTTTTTCTGGGTTTTAGAAAAAAGGCCTTGCATTTTGTGCCGAAATCTGATAAAATACGAATGTTGCATTTTTAGATCGTTCCACATAAAGGAGGTGCAGACATGGCAAAGTGTGAGATTTGCGGCAAGGACGTCGCTTTTGGCATTAAGGTTTCCCACTCCCATCGTCGTTCCAACAGAACCTGGAAACCGAATATCCGCCGCGTAAAAGCAGTTGTGAATGGTACTCCCAAGCGTATTTACGCCTGCACCCGCTGCTTGCGTTCCGGCAAGGTTACCCGCGCAATCTAATTGGAGCAGAATTCAAAAAGGAGCCTTCGGGCTCCTTTTTTCCTGCCCAAAAATAAACGATACAAAAAAGAGCGCCGGATTGG
>CALWIS010000218.1 GCA_944380795.1 uncultured Clostridia bacterium
CTTCTCCTCAGTGCATCTTTGATACGCGGGTTAATCCGGATCGTCCGCTGCTCCTTTTCAATCCAGCTGAAGCCATTGCCCATATCCCGCATATCAGACAAATCATTTCTCGAAAAAGCTCGCCAATCTTGCAACTCCTTTCCTAAAGAAACCTGGCCTTCAACGCCAATATCCCTCACGCTCCACAAGTCGACTCCGCCAGCTTCCGCCTCTTCAGGGGTGATGACTCTCCCCATGATCTCCGGCGGCAGAGCGTTTTCCATGCTAATATCCGTTTCGCAAATCGTAATCCCATCAAATGACAAGATTTTAATTCCTATAAATCCAGCCGGGAAATATATTGCCGGTTTTAAAGTCATTTCAGTTCCTCCTTTTCTTTTTCAATTCCGGAATCTTCATGTTCATATTTTACACTTTCTATATATAAATTTCTATCTTTTAAAATTCTTGATTTTTGGAAAATAAAAGTTTATAATATACATATAAATTAATTTTTCTTATCAAACATATTATTTTATATTAAGTATTATGAAAAAACTTGGATTTGAAGTAAAACAATACGAGAAAGCTTTGGCGGAAGCTGAAAAGGTTCTAACGTACACCCTGCTACTGCCACCCCCTCAACCTGTAGCTGTTTCAGCTGAGCATAACTGGGTTTCTTCTTCTTTAAATGCCGTTTACTCCAACTGTATTCAGAAGCTGTTTCATCGAAGCTACTTCGATTTCTTTGGGCATATTTTTTTTAATGACGATACTTTCTGTAAACTCTGCGCCAATAACTTTGACCACCCAAGTCACCTTTTTCCGCGCACCATCTTGCAGCAATGCGTCATATCCGGCTACGATATGGCTGTCTCCTTTTCCCCGTCCTTCGAAACCACATATTCGCACTGCCCAAAAGACAGTACAAATTCTGAAACTGCGACCCGAATAAATAATGTTGTACGTAAACACATAGATATCTTAAATGCGCAAAATTTTACGGAGATATTTCATTTCAGGACTAATTCAAAAACATCTGAACCATCCACTCAAATTGAAAGTTCTCAGGCCGATTTATTCTATAATATAAATGATTTCGAGGGAAGGAAATTAAACACGGCCTTAAAGCTATACAACTATAAGGACGACTCCCCAGGAAAACCCCGATACTGGGATAATCTAATCACCCTTTATCGCGACCTCTATGAGAATTGTGATTCCGGCACCGTTGCAGATCAGCTTCTCTACTACTATCGTCTGGAAAATATCTTCGGACTTTCTCTGCTCCAGGATATAATCCTCGAAATAAATAAAGCCAAAACTCAAGGCCTTGAATACCCGGATGGTATAAATGACTTTCGGTCCTTAGCTATGATAAGCCGCCTTCCGAATATATTTTCAAGAAGACTGTATATTGAATACGCCTTCTCAACTATTGATCAGCCTTTTTCGAAGGATTCCTATTTATTTAATGATTTATTTGACCTTGATGTAGTTGCGAAGATAATGAAGCTAGAAACCCTTAAGTTACACACATGGCGAGTATTTTTTGAGAGATTTTGCCTTCTTTTTTCTGATTTGATATTCCCCGCCTCCGAATGGTACTTTCTATTAACTTTGCTAGAGACAGTGTGCCACTACAAACCACACCTTAAGGAAAAAGGAAATGACCAAGAACGATATGACGTCCTTAAAAACCTCCTTTCTGATCATCTCAACAATCAGAAAGATGATTTTCTATCGCCATTTCATAATGTTTTAAATAAGGATTATAAAGTTATAGAACCTGCTTCCAAAGAATTATCTTCAGAATTTTCATTAAGAAATATTTCCCTGCTCTTAACTTCCTTTCGGGAATGTTCAAGAGGAATTTCCCTTTCCTTACCCAATCTTACAAAAGACAGTTGCGTAGCGAATATGGAATCAAACAGAAGAATAATCAGGAACAATTACATGACGATCATTGCTTCTGCAACCCAAGAATAAAGGGTCGGGAATCACTGGAGATTCCCGACCCAAAAACTTTTCCTCAACAACCGAATAAAATTGTTCATAGCCTATCAACAGCCACTTCGATCCATGCAATCCATCCTATATTATATTTATTCATCTGCTTAAACATCCATTTTCTTATTGTATCCATACACTTTTTCCCATGGATGGCATGGATTTGTTGGCCTTACCTTTTTACCCGCTAACAGAAACGAGTTATTCCTATAATAAATATCAGGACCACCTCCATACAGCACAGCAGTCCTGTTCGTTATTTCTATTACCTGTCATTTTCCAGCATTCGTCCGATCAAATAAATCGGAATCGTATCTGTCTGTTTTCCATGGCCGCCATGGGCTGGAAGCGCCCGCACTGCTCGATCAATCAATCCCTTTTCCTTATAAAATATAAGCGATTTTGCCTTATTGTCACTTGTCTTTACCTCAACACCTGTTCGTCTATCTTCTCTATCTACCACAACAAAATCCAGTTCATAGTCCCCGCAGGTAGAAAAGCAAGGTTTATCTCCCTTAACCAACTTTTTCCCCGGAGTCATCTGATATAATCGGTTCAATTCATCATAGGCGAAGGTTTCTGTAAGAAGCCCCTCCACCGCATCTTTGCGTATAGATACCAGTGTAGACACATAGTTTGCTATTCCAGTATCCATAAAATAGATACGCCGGTTGCTCACAATATCCGTGACATCTCCATTATTATAAAGATCGCAATACCCAGTTATTCCAGAGTATAAAAGCCATGCTGCAGCACTCCGCACCTCATTTCTGCTCACCGGGTCCTTCACCGAATCCTTCACGAAGTTTGTGGTCTGCTCGATCAGGTTCTTTCCAGTTCCCTTCTTTTCCTCAGACATCTCCACGAAAACAGATTTGTAGACTTCCTGGAAGATACTGAGGGCTGTACTATTCGTAAAGAAGCGGCTGGATTCTGACGTAAATGTTTGAAGCAGATTTGTCAGCACCCCCATGCAAACATCCAGATTTCTGTATTTCAGATATGTGGTAACCACCTCTGGATAGCCGCCTATTCTGCGATATACCTCATAGGCACTTTGCAATGCATCATAATCTGCTCCTACACTCTCCCCGTAGAGATCGACTGTTTTGTACTGGTTCTCAATTCCAAGTGCTCTGCAGAACTCCTGAAAAGAAATTGTCGGAACTCTGAGATAACAGATTCCAGCAGGGAGAAAGAAATCCTTAGAGTTCACCGTCCTTGCAAGATAACTTCCACTTACAATAATATCGCAAGATAACCTTTCCCTGATCTCCCGGATCGCATTATAAACCGGAGCTCGTTCCTGTACCTCGTCTATGATTAAAACGGTATGATCATCATCTTGAAAAGACTCAATTCCCGCTTTCTCACAGTAACTCTTCATAAAGTCCGGCTCAGAGAGGCAGTCTTCAAACCCATATCGATCCATCACCAGATTCACATAAATCACCTGGTCATAATGATTGTATGCAAACTTTTTCGTTTCATGGGTTTTCCCCACCTGCCTCGGCCCTTCTACCTGAAGAACGACCTGATGGCGTTTTTCCTTCCATTCAAGAAATTCCCTTTGGATATCCCGATCCAATTCAATTTCTTTTTTCCATAATCTTTCATTCATATTCCTGTCCTCGCAAAAGTATTTCTATTATACCATATCCAGAAATAATCTGCCAACTCATCTGAAGATTCCTCCACTTGTAGAACCAAACATGCCATCCATGTATCTTTTCATAATAGTATATGGAGAAATACCACCATATTCCATAGTTCTATGTTGTTTTTTCATGGATGGCATGGATACATGGATAGGATGACATCAAAAGGCTGGAAAATAGCCTACCTTTTTACCCTTGCACATTCTTAGGCTAGTTCATAGTAAAAACTCCCATGACATTACACAAAAAGAGGAAAAGCCCGGCATGAACTTTTCTCCTCTTTCGTATCATGTTCTTTCGCACTGCGGACACCTGGTACTCTCGTAGCTTTCAACATCCTTCCTTCTCATATTTCTTCTTAAGGTAATTAAACCGATCTGCATTGATTTCAAGCTGCTTCATGACATAAGCTCGCTTCAGTTCTCCAGCTTTATATCTATGGTAGTACAATTCCCAGTCCTCTGGAAAGCCTTTATCCTTTCTTCCAAACTTCTGCCCTCTGGCCTTTGCAGCCTCTATCCCTTCCTTCTGCCTCTGCCGGATCGTCCGACGTTCTTCCTCCGCAATACTGGACAGCACCTCGATCAGAATGTTGTTGATCATATCCCTGATCCATTCCTGCCCGTCTCCAAGTGTCAGCATAGTTGTCGGAAGGTCAATGATCTTGAGCGTAATTCCGTTATCCTGGAACCACTTCAGTTCCTGCTTCATCTCTGCCTTATTCCTGCTAAGGCGATCCAGTGACTTAATCACCAGCGTGTCCCCTCGCCGTAAGCCCAGCGCACCCTTCAGCGCCTGATACCCAGGCCTTTGTAGATTCTTACCGCTGGCCTTGTCCACCACGATGTTTTCCTCCGGAACATACTGCTTTAGGGCTATGATCTGCCGGTCCAGGTTCTGTTCCTTGGAACTTACCCTGGCATAGCCCATAACTTTTCCTTCCATAATATATCCTTCCTCACAATAAGAAACTCACCGCCGAAAAAGCAATCGGTGGAATCACCATCTTTTTTCTCATGACTACATCCTGCTCATACTGCTTCATCTTGCTTTTCCTCTCCAGCTTCCTGATAGGTTCCGTCTACCACATCTTCATTCCGGACCTCAGACATATCCACGGAAAGCTCTGTCTTGATGGTCTCGTCCAGGCTCATGGCCTTCCGGAAGTCTGCCTTGATAGGCGCATACTTTAAAAGCTTCTTGATCACCGTCTTCTTTGCCATCTCCTCATAATTCGTCTTCCAGGGGCTTCCCTTCTCTGAAGCAAAGGCCTTGGAATAGGTTGCCGCAAAGCTATCCACGTCCTCCCGGCTCATCACCTCAAACCGGTATCCTCCATTATCCAGACGAAAGACAGCATAAAACCCTCTCACTCCTCCACGGTCCTCC
>CALWIS010000219.1 GCA_944380795.1 uncultured Clostridia bacterium
TTGGCCGGATCCGCCCCGGCTACTCCGGCCCCGCGCAGAAGGCGCCGCCTCCTAGGTCGCTTTGGTGTTCCTCGCCGCGAGGGCTCCTATGGATTTCTACACGCGTGAATATGAAAAGGGGCTCCAGCTGTATTCCAATGGCGTGATGATTATGGAGAAATGCGCCGACCTGCTGCCGGACTATTTCAGCTTTGTAAAGGGCCTGGTGGATTCCCAGGATCTCTCCCTGAACATCAGCCGTGAGATGCTCCAGCATGACCGCCAGCTCAAGCTCATTGCCGGCCGCTTGGAAAAGAAGATCAAATCCGAGCTGGAATCCATGCTCAACAACGACCGGGAAAAGTATGAGGAATTCTACAAGGGCTTTGGCCTCCAGCTGAAATATGGGATGTATGCCGACTACGGTATGCACAAGGACGTGCTGAAAGACCTGGTGCTGTTCTACTCCTCCAGCGAGGAAAAACTGGTCACCCTCAAGGAATATGTGAGCCGCATGAAGGAAGGCCAAACCAGCATTTACTATGCCTGCGGCGACGCCGTGGAGCGCATCGCCAAGCTGCCCCAGACAGAAATGCTCAAGGATAAGGGCTACGAAATTCTGTACCTCACCGATAACGTGGATGAGTTCGCCCTGAAGATGCTGGACAAGTACGACGAAAAGGACTTCAAGAACATCTCTTCCGACGACTTGGGATTGGAGACCGAGGAGGAGAAGAAGGAAGCCGAAAAGCAGGTGGAGGACAACAAGGGCCTTCTGGACTTTATGACCCAGGCTCTGGACGGCAAGGTAAAGGCTGTGCGCCTCTCCCAGCGTTTGAAGAGCCATCCGGTGTGCATTTCTTCCGAAGGCGCCATTACCCTGGAGATGGAAAAGGTGCTCAACGCCATGCCCGCCACCGAAAAGGTACAGGCCCAGCGGGTGCTGGAACTCAACGCCAACCATCCTATTTTTGCAAAGCTCACCCAGCTGTTTGAAAGCGACCAGGAGAAGCTGAAGACCTATTCCCAGCTTCTGTATACCCAGGCTATGATGATCGAGGGGTTCCCTGTGGAAGACCCGGTGGCCTTCTGCAATCAGATTTGTGAATTGATGGAGGGCTGATGCCCTTAGTAGAAAACTCCCGGGACCAGTTTCCCGGGAGATTTTCTTAATGTTTCAAAAGGTAACAACTGCGTAACAACCAAAACAAAAGAATGACAATTTTCTAAGACATATCGACAAACTTCGCAAGGTATGGTAGTATGTGGGTGCTGATTTTATAAAGGCAGCAAATGCTGCGATTTGCACCAAAGGGAGATATTCAAATGAAACCACAATACCAATACCATCACACGCAAAAATCCCGCCGCCGTGCACGTCAGCGCCGGCATTTTATGATCGTCAGCATCGGGCTGGTCTCTGTGGCCGCCATTGTTTCTGCTGCCATTTTTATTGGAGGAAAACTGGTGCCTATTTCCCAGTCGGAGACAAAGCCCAAGCCCTCCCCCACCGTTTCGGCAGATGCCGGGGCAAACTCCTCGGATTCTTCCAAAGAGGAGAGCCAAAGCACCACTTCCCAAAAAGAACCCAGCAATTCTTCCAAGGAAGAGAGCAGCACATCTTCGGAAGTGCAGGTATCGGTAGATCCCAATGGCCCGGCATATCAGAAAAAATATCCCGACCTGTATGTCACCGACCGTCCCAAAATGCATGTGTTGGAGCCCGGAGACAAAACAGTTTACCTGACCTTTGATGACGGCCCCAGCGACTTAACGGCTCCTTTGCTGGATATCCTGAAAAAGTATGATGCTAAAGTCACCTTCTTTGATTGCCGCCAGTCGGACTATCAGGGGGAATATTCCTCTTTGATGAAGCGCTGCGTGGATGAAGGCCATGCGGTTGCGGTACATACCTATTCCCACGTGATGAAGGATGTATACGCTTCTGTGGATGCCTATCTGGATGACTTTTACAAGATGTACAAACTCATCGAAGAAACCACCGGCAAAAAGCCCGCCAATTTCTTCCGATTCCCAGGCGGGAGCGCCAATAGTTATAACACGGAGGTACGGGAGGACATTATCAAAGAAATGACTCGCCGCGGCTTTATTTATTATGATTGGGACGGCGATTCCGGCGACGCCAGCGGCGGCAAGGTGAGCGGCGCTACGATTTATGCCAACACCATGGACGCTATCCGCCGGGATTGTGACATCATCCTGCTGCACAATGTATTCGGAAAGGAAAACACCCTTTCCCAGATAGAAAACATCCTAAAGGATGCTCAGGCTGAAGGATATACTTTTGAGGCCTTGGACGGCACATTGGATCCCACTCATGGATATCTGATGACCAATAAGATCTTTATTCCTGCCGCCATGGAGAGCCCCTTGATCCAGCTTTCCGACTGGCGCATGGAAAAAGAAGGAAAGTCCACCGATTCTTAAATTTATTTAATGCAATCAGGGTATGGGAGTTCCCGTACCCTGATATTGTTATATACTGCGGCAAATTTGCATTTTTTCTTTGCGGCCGTTATAATAGAAAACAGAAATTCGGCCTGAACCGCAGGCTGGAACAATAGGAGGAGCATGAAAATGAAAGTATACGAAAACCTGACTTTGGATGAAGAGCGGGCTTTATATGGAATTCACGATGCCACTGTGCGTGCTTGCCGGTTTGAAGGCCCTGCCGATGGGGAATCCGCGTTAAAGGAATGTGGCAATATCCAGGTGGAGAATTGTGACTTTCTCCTGCGGTATCCTTTGTGGCATGTATCCGGCGGCAGCATGACAGATTGCCGTATGGAGGAGACCTGTCGGGCAGCTTTGTGGTATGATCGGGATATGACCCTTTCCGGGTGTATACTCAACGGTATCAAGGCCCTGCGGGAATGCGACCACATGGTTCTTCAAAACTGCCAAGCCCAATCCTCAGAATTTGGATGGTTCTGCCGGGATCTCACTCTGCGGGATGTGGAGCTGATTTCGGAATATCCGTTTTTGCAGTGCCATGGTATGGAAATAGGCCGTCTGCACATGAAGGGAAAGTACTCCTTCCAGTATGTAAAGGATGTTATTATCCGGGACTCTATACTGGACACTAAGGATGCTTTTTGGCACAGTGAAAATGTAACGGTGATCGACAGTGTGGTAAAAGGGGAATATCTGGCCTGGTATTCCAAAAACTTAAAGCTCATCCGCTGTAAGGTCATCGGCACCCAGCCCCTATGCTACGCAAAAAGCTTGGTGATGGAAGACTGTGAGATGGTGGATTGTGACCTCTCCTTTGAAAACAGCGAAGTAACAGCAGACATCCATGGAGACATCCTCAGCGTGAAGAATCCGGCGGGAGGCCGTATTACCGCCGATCATATTGGAGAAATCATCCTGGATGAACACTGCTGTCAGGAACACCCCTGCAGCATCACCCAACGGAATCCATAAAACAAGTAACCCCCTGATGGAAAACCACCAGGGGGTTACTTGTTTTATTTATAAACAGTAAGCCTGCAGCTGATTACCGAAGCTGGTTCCAACGCTCATAAACGCGATACACGTTGTCGGGGTTGGCGCCGGCGCCAAATTCACACTGTGCAATACATCCGCCATCTTTCCACAGGGTGTTGTACACAGAATCCACTGCGCGGTCAATATCATCGCGGGTACCATTAGGCAGCAGATGCTGGCGGTCGATCTCTCCCCAGAAGGTGATGTGGCCTTTGAACTGCTCCAGCTTATCTACGCCGATGCAGAAAATCTGGGTGTTGAGGGCATCCAGCCCCAAATCAATGAGCTTGGGGATGATAGAAATGGTATTGCCATCGGAGTGCATAAAGATCTTCTTGCCATACTTGTGGGCAATATTGATATAATCCCGGTACATAGGCATAAAGATCTCCTCCCAGATAGAAGGACTGATAAGGAGGTTCTGCTGGGAGCCCCAGTCATCCATAATATTCAGGCCGTCCACATCGGTCTGCGCCCACTTGGTCAGCTGACGGCAGTAGAAGTCGTGCATCTTCTCGATGAACTCCATCATCTTTTTCGGCGGGTCCATCAGGTCCATGTAGAGGTTCACCGTGCCGCGAATAAACTGAAGCTGCTCAAAGGGGCGGGGGCAAGCGCCGCAGCCCATGTATTTATCGCTGTTGCGGCAGGCTTCGTTAACGGCATCCACATCAAAGGACAGCCATTCCTCGGGAATGTGGATCTTGTCTGCGTCCTCCCAATCGTCGTCCTTGACAATGGGGTTCTTTACTTCGCCGATAATGCCTTTATGAATGTTGGTAAACTCACAGCCCCAGGCGTCGATATAAGTACCTACCTCATAGGGATCGCCGGATTCACACACAGCAGGCTGGGAGAAGGTCACTGCCGGGCCGCTGAAATCCGGCTCATAGTCTGTCATGATCTTTTTTATCTGCTGAGGATAATTTTGATGGGCCCAAGGCAGGGTCCACAGGTCCCGGGGCACACGCCCATCGGTGTTGCGGAATTCCAAGGTCGCCAATACCAGTTCGCGGGAAGTCATTGTCGCTCATCCTTTCCAGAATCTATTGGGCTTCCGGTTTTCCCGGAAAACGTGACTTTTTATTCTGGATGTAGTATACTATATTTAAAATCGTACTGCATTTAAAAAAGTATCCGATACAAATTTAAACCTTTTAAGGAGAACACCATGGCGGTTAAGATGACAGAGGAATATTGCTGGGAAGAATCCCGACAAGTATTGACCCCCCAGCAGCATGGAATCCCAGGAATAAAGGTTTTTGGACATAATCTAAACAACCGGGCAGTATCCCCACTGGAGACCCATATCCATCCAGGATGTCTAGAGATCGTACTGATGATAAAGGGGAATCAGACCTACACGGTAGGAGAAAAGACCTATCCCCTTTCTGGCGGGAACGCATTTATCAGCTTTCCCGGTGAAGAGCACAGCAGCGGGGGCGAACCGCAGAATGTATCGGAGATCTACTGGGTGCAGATCGATTTGGAGACAGAAGAGGGATTTTTGGGGCTGCACCAGCCATGGGCAAATCAGCTTCGTCAACGATTGAAAAAGCTCTCCCAGCGGGTATTGTACTGTGGTGAGGAGCTGCGCCAATGTATAGCAGACAGCTTTTGGAATACAACCTCTTCCGATCCCTGTCGTCAGGAATACGGCAGGAGCCAATTGGTCTCTTTTCTTTACGGGATCATCCTACAGGAAAAGGCCGGTGTCCTTTCCCTTTCCGATGAAATTGGGGCGGCGGTATCCTATGTCCGGCAGAATATTCGGGAGGACATTTCCCTAGAAACCTTGGCAGACTGCGCTGGGCTTTCCCTTTCTCGGTTTAAATCCCGGTTCAAAAAAGAAACGGGCATGACTCCCCGGGAATACATTAACCAGCTCAAAATCCGAGAGGCAAAGCGGATGCTACAGGAAAACCAGTCTGTGACCCGGGTGGCGTTGGATCTGGGGTTTGGCAGCAGCAATTATTTTGCGGTGCTGTTTAAAAAGATTACGCTATATACACCCTCCCAATACCAGAAGATGATACAAGAAAAGGAGAGCGGGGACAAGTAAGACGCTTGCTCCCGCTCTCGGTTTATCAAAAACATTTATCCAAGGATTTAAGGGGAAACCCCAGACGTGGGTTTCCCCTCAAAAACTGTCCACTGGACAGTTTTCTCATCCCTTCCTGCGTTTTTGAAAACATTAAATATTTCGCCCATTGCGATGGGCGACTCAAAGGGGTAACAACTACGAATCGTCAGTTTACTCCTCGCGAACTCTTTGATTTCTCTTTTAATAGCCCTGCACCATTTCCATAACGATCTGTTCCCAGCGGATGAGGTTCCGCACATCGTGGCCCGCGGAGCTGATGTCCTTGAGGACGATATCACAGCTGCACCCATTGCGCTTGCAGGCCTTGAGGGTGCGTCCGATCTCTGCCCGCAGTGCGTCCTCGTCCAGAGAGACCGCCACCGAAGACGGATTGGGCTTGTTGGCCAGCACATACCGGTTCCCAATGGCCTCCGCCGCTACGTCTACGTCTGCCCAAGGGGTGACGGAGATCTTCCGCAAATGGGGGATCTTCTCTACGATATCGATTTTCCGATCCAATGGCTCACAGCAGCCATAGTACACCAGGCCAAAGGGCTCCATAATTTTCTTCATATACTCGATGTCGAATTCCTCGTGCATCTCCTTAGAAACAGAGGCGAAGATCTGGGCCATGCCTCGGCCCCAGATTTGGCTGCGCTTCACACTTTCGCCATCAAATTCTCCAGGCAGGTCGCTGCAAAGGGCAGCGGTGCAGTGGATACCCGCGCCAATCTGTGCTTCAGCGACGGCATGGGCATAGACGGTCATGCTGGTTTCCTTATCGACCGGAAGTACTTTGATAATTACCTGGTGATGTATGTGGAGGAAGGGGTTCTTTTTCACGAGCAAAACGGAAAAAAGTTTCGAATCGTGCAAGGGGAATATGTATTTGCCGATTTAAAATTTCCGCACAAATACTATTTTGAACCGGGAACCCTCAGCAAAATCTATTGGAGCCATCTCAATGGCGGCGTAGTGGAGGAGGCCGCCAAACGAGCTAACGCCCTTTGCCCTCTTCCCTTCCAAGCCCGCTCCTCTCAGATGCGAAAACGATTGATAGAGTGTTTTTCCTTTGTGCAGGAGGGAGAGCCGGAGGAGTTTTCCCTTTCCCAAATGCTGTATGGGATCATGCTCACGGTGCTGCAGGACTGCCGGGAAGCCCAGTATAAAAAAGGCAATCCTGGAGAATGGGAGGAGTTTGACCAGAAGGCGGAGGAGGCTATCCAACGGCATATTTACCGCTCAGCAGATTTGGAATCCTTAGCCGCCTTTGTGAATATGAGCAAATATCATTTTTGCCGCCTGTATCACAGCCGGTTTGGAGTAAGCCCGGTAAAACGCCTGATGCAGGAAAAGGTGCGCACTGCCCAGCTTCATCTGCTCTATACCAATGATAAAGTGGAAAGCATTGGGGAGCAGCTGGCCTTTTCCAGTGTCAGTTATTTTTCCAAGGTGTTTAAGGCCCAAACTGGCCTTTCCCCGGCAAAATACCGGGAACTCATGCGTCACACACAAGAAAGATAAAAGCGTCGGCCCCATCATGGAGCCGGCGCTTTGCCATACTATACGATCAGCGGATCTGATTCATCTTTTCGCAGTAATACTGCACATTCTCGAATTTGGCGTCAGGAGCAATGCGGTGGTCAGGGCAGGGAATATATCCTCCCAGGTCCATCAGGCGGCGCAGCCGCTCCACTTCTGCGTCCACTGCGGCGTAATCCCGAGCAAATACGGTTTTATTCATGCCACCCACGCCGCGGATCTTTTTGCCGTACTTCTCCCGCCAAGGAGCCAGGCTGGCGTTCCAGGTACCCACCTCAATGGGGAACATGGTGTTAACGCCGTTGTTGAGCCAAGTGGGAATCAGAGAATCGATCATGCCGTCGCAGTCCACCGAAACGATGTCCACACCATACTCCAGCAGCAGTTCGGTGATCTTGCGGTAATGAGGGCCTACATATTCGTCAAAAACAGAGGGGGTCACCAGAGGGCCGTTTTTAAAGCAGATGTCCTCCCAGAAGTGGGCAAAGTCAAATTTTGCCCCGGTTTCCAAAATTTCCTTGGTGCAGCGGTAGCACAGGCCCGCCAGCGTGTCGATAATCTCCACATACAGGTCTTCGTCATCGGCATACAGATAACTGAGCTGCTCTACACCCAACAGGTTGCGCATGTAGCCCATTAGGGAGCCGCAGTGCAGGCCCACCGGGGTCTCCCGGCCCTCGGTGGTTTTCAGATTTTCAAAATTCTGGGCGCAGACACGGCCTTCCTCCCATTGCAGCCGGGGCAGGTATTCCTTTTCCCAAGCTTCCCGGTCCATCAAGGTAGTGCCGATCTCCGCAGGGATGGACACAATACCGGGTTTAATCATCACGATCAAGCCTTGGGAATCCCGGATGACCTGGCTGCCGTCTTCATGTTCTTCCAATACCTTCTGGGGGAAGGGCGGACGCAGATTTACATCCCCGGCTACGGTGCAGCCCCAGTTAAAGTCAAATCCCAACTTTTTCATAATGGAACGGTCGGCTTCGGAGTTATCGCCGTAGCGGCAGTAACCTTCGGCCTCCTCCTGGGTGATATGGCCCTCCTGGGCCCACTTCTGAACCGTTTCTCCCCAGTAACCAAAGGATACGATGGGCATACGATCATAATTTTCATAATGCAGAATGGCGTTGGCATTTTCCCGAATATTCATCATGCTTACTCCTCTCGTTGACAGATCAGATCCTGTTACCTATAACTATAATCAAAAAAAGCCTTTTTTCAATCCCGAAAAAAGGCTTTTCATACCGAATTATTGCGAACTAATCTGTCATGTGCTATACTGTGCCCGGGAGGGGATATCCATGAGACAAAGCTTCTGCATGGGCAACAGCATCCGGGAGAGCTACCATGTACCTAATCGGAGTGTTGCATCCATCATGCCCTTTTATGTATCAGGATTTGGCCACTTTGCCTGCGATTCCGCTTATTTTACCGAGCGGGAAGAATATCCTGAGTGTCTGCTGCTGTATACCGTAAAAGGCTGCGGTAGCCTGAAATATCAAACAGAAGAGAAAACAATACCGGAAAATTGCCTGGCCGTCATCGATTGCCGCCAGTATCAGCTTTACCGTACAAAGGGAGAACACTGGGAGTTCTACTGGGTACACTTTGACGGCAAATGTGCCTCGGATTTTACCGGCCTTCTTAACGGCAAGGGGTTGGCGGTTCTAAAAGCCGACCATATGCCGGAAGCTGCTTCCCTGTTTGCTGAGCTGCAGCGGCTCAATCGGTCGGAAAACCGCAACATGGAGTTGAATCTTTCCTGTTATCTGCATCAGCTCCTCTGCCGGATTGCCGACTTGCAGTATCATGATGCAACCGTCAGCAAATATCGAGCCCTACAGCCGGATATCGACCGGACCATCGAATACATCCATGAAAACTACGGGCAGCCCATCACCGTGGATACCTTGGCAGAAATCAGCCGCATGAGCAAATATCATTTTATCCGGGTGTTTCGGGAACTTACCGGGGATACCCCCTATAACTACCTGACGCTGTACCGCATTGGACAATCTAAACGCCTGTTAACGGATACCTCTATGAATGTGCAGGAAATTGCTCAGGCGGTAGGATTCTCCAATGCTAAAAACTATATTTCCTGTTTCCGTAAATACACCATGACTACCCCCAGCCGATTTCGAGAGGGCTCGCTGGTATAAGTCACTTTTCCCCTTTGGATTCCCGATAGTGCAGGGGCGTGGTGCCGGTGAGCTTTTTAAACACCTTGGTAAAATAACTCTGATCCTCAAACCCCACCAACATGGCAATATCGGTAAGACGAATATTTTGATGGCGGAGAAGCTCCTTGCTGTGCTCAATACGGATGCGGTTCAAATAGCTGCTGAAGGTAATCCCTGTTTCCTTTTTAAAAATACGGCTGAAATAGGAAGGAGAAAGAAAGATCTTCCGGGCCATGTCCTCCAAAGTAATATGTTCCCCATAATGGGTATTGAGGTACTGGATGCTCTGGTGGATCACATTGGCATGGCGGGCATCCAAATATTCAAACACGCTGTCCATAAGGGTGCTCATAACCTTGGTCAGCCATAAACACAGAGAATCTACATCCGTCAGGCTGGGCAGATCGTTGAGGTACTGATGGCTCAGTTGCAACGTTCTGGCGGGGTCTGCCCCAGCTTCTATGGCGCTGCGGGAGATGAGCACCAGCAGCTCGTAAATCCGGGTCTTGGCTTGGGAGAAATCGCTGCCTACAGAAAAGAAGATATATCCGAACAATTCGTTGAGCAATCGCTGGGCTTCGGGTTTGTTGGTCTGCCGCACGGCACGAAGCAGAGCCTGCTCCGTCTCAAAGGGATAGGGGGGAATTTCGGCAACAGTTTTCAGCTCCTGAATGTAGGCGGTCACCTGCTTTTGAATGGCGCTGGAATCCTGACGATCCAGCATCCGCTTAGAGGCAGAGACGTTATTCATAAAGCCTACCGCCATAAATAAAAGGGTGGAAAGCTGCGTCACTGTTTCGGGAGAAACAAAGGGGACGTTTTTTAATTCCCGCAAAATTTTGTCTTGGGTAGCTTGAGGAAGATGCATTTGATCGGTCAATTCCCACGCAACATAATCTGTCTTATCCACCATTAAAAAAGGTCCCACCGTGATTTTGGCCTCACTGCCTTCCGACCCCAATATAGGAGAAACAAAACAAGTAAGGCCCATGGGGCAAAAATAGATATACTTTCCTCCAAAGCGTTCCGCTTCTGTCATACCATAGATATGAGCCTGAATGCACTCCTCCGCCTGATGCTGGGAGATTTGGCAAAGACGGCAGGAAGAGCAGCTGTAGCCACTTTCATAAAAGACTTTCCCCTGTACATCTGATACCACGCAACCCAGACCAGTGGAACCGGAAAAGGCATGGGCGCATTCTTGTGCGAGCTGCAGATCAAACGCGTCGGTTTGCTTCATAATACAGGCCCCTTTCGTAAGATTTTGTACAAAACTGTATTTTTGGTAAAAATATGTCCTAAATAACTAATAGTCCAAAAATCTCCATTCGTCAAGAGGAAAAGAACAAAAAAGTGCAAAAGTTTTTGATTTTTTACAAGGCAAATTGTTTGGAATAGGGTATAGTGTATTCAACAAATCAACACTACCATTCAGGGAGGAAACTACAATGAGCATTTTGAATGACATTTCTGAGAACCTGCAGCGCGGCAAGGCAAAGGTAGTCAAAGAGCTGGTTCAGCAGGCTATCGACGAGGGCATTTCCGCAAAAGAGATTCTGGAAGACGGCCTGCTGGCTGGTATGAGCGTTGTGGGCGAAAAGTTTAAGAACAACGAAGTGTTCGTACCTGAGGTTCTGGTGGCTGCCAGAGCTATGAACATGGGTACTGCTCTGCTCAAGCCCCTGCTGACCGGCGACGGTGTAGAATCCCACGGCAAAGTGGTTCTGGGCACCATCAAGGGCGACCTGCACGACATTGGCAAGAACCTGGTGAAGATGATGATGGAAGGCAAGGGCCTGGAAGTTATCGATCTGGGCACCGATGTAGCCCCCGAGAAGTATGTGGAAGTGGCACAGGCAGAAGGCTGCCAGATCATCGCTTGCTCTTCCCTGCTGACCACCACCATGGGCATGATGGAAGATGTTGTAAAGCAGGCTGAGGCTGCCGGCATCCGCGATAAGGTAAAGATCATGGTAGGCGGCGCACCGGTTACCGAAGACTTCTGCAAGAAGATCGGCGCCGACAAGTACACTGCTGATGCTGCTTCCGCTGCTGACGCTGCTCTGGAGATCTGCCAGGCTATGGCCTGATTGCAACTGTGAAGAAAGGGCTGTACCATTATGACTCCAAAAGAACTGCTGTTTACTGCGCTTCGTCATGAAGTGACCCCCCGGGCACCCTGGGTGCCCTTTGCCGGTGTTCATGCCGGTGCCCTCATCGGTGCTAATGCCACCCAGGTACTCACCGACGAGGATACCCTCTTTAAGGCCCTCATGGAGGTCAACCGCCTGTATCGTCCCGATGGACAGCCGGTTGTGTTCGACCTGCAGCTGGAAGCCGAGATCCTGGGATGCGACTTGGCCTGGGCCGACGATGGTCCCCCCAGTGTAGCGAGCCATCCTCTGGCCGACACCATGACAGTGCCCTGCAAGTGCAAGCTGCCTAAGCCCGACCAGGGCCGGCTGCCGTTGGTACTTTCTGTCATGCGCCGGATGAAGGAAGCAGTGGGCGAGAACACTGCTCTGTATGGCCTGATCTGCGGCCCCTTTACCCTGGCTTCTCATCTGCGCGGCAATGACCTGTTTATGGACATGTACGACGATGAGGATTATGTCAACGATCTGCTTGCCTTCTGCACCGAGTGCGGCAAGCTGATGAGCGATTACTTCATCGAGGCGGGTATGGATGTCATCGCTGTGGTAGATCCCTTGGTTTCCCAGATCTCCACCTCTCACTTTGAGGACTTCCTCTCTGGCCCCTATACGGAGCTGTTTAATCATATCCGTTCCAAGGGTGTGTTCTCCTCCTTCTTTGTGTGCGGTGACGCTACCCGGAACATCGAGGCCATGTGCCAGACCAACCCGGACTCCATTTCTGTGGACGAGAATGTGGACATTATTGCAGCAAAGGCCATTACTGATAAGTATAATGTGGTCATTGGCGGCAATATCCCCCTCACCTCCATTATGCTCCACGGCACACAGCAGGACAACATGAAATATGTGGTAGACCTGCTGGCCCAGCTGCCGGAGTATAAGAACTTTATCCTGGCACCCGGCTGCGATATGCCCTATGCAGTGCCCATTGAGAACACCATCGGTGTAGCCCAGGCTGCTTTGGAGACTGAAACAGTACGGACTATGGTAGCCAACTATGTTTCCGACACCTTCGATGTGGATGTGGAGATCCCGGATTATGAACATCTGGAACGCCCGCTGGTAGAGGTGTTCACCCTGGATAGCGCTACCTGTGCTGCCTGCACTTACATGCTGGGTGCGGCTACTGCTGCCAAGGAGCGTTTTGGGACAGAGATCGATATGGTGGAATATAAGTTTACCGAGAAGGAGAATATCGCCCGCTGTAAGAAGATGGGTGTTAAGAACCTTCCCAGCATCTATATCAATGGTAAGCTGAAGTTTTCTTCCATTATCCCCAGCCGCGAGGAGCTGGATGCAGCCATTAAAGAAGTGCTGTAATTTTGGTTGTAAGGGCCCCGGCGTGAAAACGTGCGGGGCCCTATTTTTTACGAAAGGAGCCGCCGATTTATGGACCTGTATCTCATCACCGGCTTTTTAGGTGCCGGGAAAACCACCTTCCTGCGAAATTTTATCCGGCTGTTTGCTGGGAAGCGTGTGTACCTCATTATCAATGAATTCGGAAAAGCTGGTATCGACGGTACCCTTTTACAGGAGCTGGGGGCGGTAATGGCGGAGATCAGTAACGGCTCTATTTTCTGTTCCTGCCGTCTGGACCAGTTTGAAACCGTTCTGGCAGAAGCAGTATCCGGAAAGCCGGATGTGATTTTGGTGGAGGCCTCCGGCCTTTCCGACCCTACTAACATCCAAAAGATCCTCTCCCAAGGACGGCTTGACGTTATCCAATATAAAGGAAGCGTGTGCCTGGTGGATGCCTGCCGATTTTCTAAGGTAGTGGAGACTGCTCGTATGTGCCGCAAGCAGGTAGCGGTGAGCAGTTTGGCCCTTCTCAATAAAGTGGACGCTGCTTCCCCAGAGCAGACAGCAGAGACCGAAGCTTTGGTCCGAGAGATCAACCCCGCCATTACAATACAGCACACCACCTTTGGGGCATTCCAGCCGGAATGGCTGGAGGCGGTTTGTCCGGAACCAGCTTTAGAGGAGGCATTCCAGAACGCGGATATTACCCTCCAAAAGGCATGCGTTACTTTCTCTGCGGATATCACGCCGGTACAGCTCAAAGGTTTTCTCACATTGGTGGGAGAAGAAACGTATCGCATGAAGGGCTTTATAGGAACCAATTGTGGGTTATATCTGGCCGACTGTGTTTCGTCGGCTCTCAAACTGGAGCCCTATAAAGGGGATGTTCCCCCGGAAGATCATGGAAAGCTGGTGCTGTTGGCGGGAAAAGGTATGCAGCTTCGCCAAACCATCAAACAGGCAAAAACATGGTATGGACAGTGGATGAAAGAGGTTCAGTATGGATAAGCAACTCTACGAAAAAATTACTTCCGGTCAAAAGCTGGAACAGGAAGAAGCAGCCCAACTGCTTACCACCCCCATTGGAAGCAAAGACTATTACGAGCTTTTGTATCTGGCAAACGACTATTCCCGGCGTGCTTTTGACGGAAAAGGGCTGTTGTTCGCCCAGATCGGGCTGGATATGCAGCCCTGCGGCATCAACTGCCGGTTTTGCAGCATGGCCAAAGACGCCATGTGCGGCAAGGAGGGTTTTGTCCGCCCTCTGGAGGACGTGGTGGAGGAAGCCAAAGCCTTGGCCAAAACCGACATCAGCGACTTATTCCTGATGACCACCGCCCAGTTCTCCCAAGAGGATTTTTTGGAATATGGAAAGGCTGTACGGGAAGTGATCCCACAGGAAATGCGGCTGGTAGCCAACATTGCAGATTTCACGCTGCCCTATGCCAAAAAGCTAAAGGAAGCGGGCTTTACCGGAGTTTACCATATCTGCCGCCTAGGAGAGGGCGTGGATACCAGCGCCAAAGTGGAGGACCGTATCCGCACCATGGATGCGGTACGGGATGCTGACTTGGAACTGTATTACTGTGTGGAGCCTATCGGGCCGGAACACACCAACGAGCAGTTGGCCCAAGAAATGGTACGCATCCGGGATTACCCGGTGGGAGTGATGGCGGTCATGAAGCGCACTGCCGTTCCCGGCACGCCTTTGGCGGAAAATGGGGAAATCTCGGCAGCGCGTCTGGCACTGATCTGTGCGGTGACCACCCTTACCGCCCGGCCGCCCCGGGCTATGTGTGTGCATGAGCCGGATGAGTTGTGTTTGATGGCAGGCGCTAACCAGCTATATGCAGAACTGGGGAGCAATCCCCGAGATGTGGAGAAGGATACCCGAAACGGGCGGGGCTTCTCCGTAGAGGATGCCCGTGTGATGCTGGGCAAGGCCCAGTGGATGCTGTAACGACAACAGCAGGGGAGTGGAAATATATGAAACATGAAGAAATGGCGAGCCGTATTCTGGAGATGGGAGCTCAGCACGCCGCTGTGGTACCCATGGAGAAAGTGCGGTTCGAAAAAGCTTTTCGAGAGATGTGCGCCAGCAATGCCTGTGGAATGTATGGCAAGAGTTGGATGTGCCCCCCCCTATGTGGGAGAGCCGGAGGAACTCATTGCCCGGGCTAAAAGCTACCAGTATATTTTGGTGTACCAGACCATTGGAGAGCTGGAAGACAGCTACGATTTTGAAGGGATGATGGAGGCCGGCCAAAAGATGAACGACCTCACCCAACGGGTACGGGATGAATTAAAGGATGAAATCAGTAAGGACACTCTGCTCTTAGGGGCTGGAGGATGTCGTCTGTGCCCGGTATGCGCCAAACGGGAGGAAAAGCCCTGCCGGTTCCCGGAGAAAGCATTGGCTTCTTTGGAGGCGTACTGCATCTCTGTTTCCGATCTGGCATCTGCCGGTGGTATGAAGTACATCAACGGCCCGGATACCGTTACCTATTTTGGCGCTGTGCTGTTTAACGATTAAGGAAATGGCTTTTATAAGTAAAAAAGGAGTGCTGTAGGAAAACCTACAGCACTCCTTTTTTAGCAACCACATCATATACCTTCTGGTACACTACAATATTACATTGTCTGCATCTGCAATTCGGCTTCGTCTGCCGTAATGGCCACTGCCGACAAAGCGCCGTCTCCCTGATTCACAATGGCGGAAGCCAGCCGGTCCTCCACCTCTCGGCGAATAAGGTTCCGCAAATCACGGGCACCGCTCTTGCCGCCGATAGAATGCTCTGCCAGCCAACGGGCCGCCTTGTCGTCATAGGTAAAGGTAATGCCCCGCTCCTTGAGAGAGCCCACATATTCCTCCATAAGCAGCTTGGCGATCTGGGTATAATCGTCCACATCCAGAGGACGGAACACAATCACCTCGTCGATACGGCTCAAAAACTCGGGCCGTAGGAACTCAGACAGGGCCTTCATGGCCTTTTCCTTGCTGGCATCCGCCTCGCTGCGGTTAAAGCCCATTGCAGATTCCTTGCGCTCACTGCCGGCGTTGGAGGTCATGACGATGACCGTATTTTCAAAGTTCACATTCCGCCCATGGGCATCGGTGATATGACCCTCGTCCAGAATTTGCAGCAGGATATTCATCACATCCGGATGAGCCTTTTCGATTTCATCAAACAGCAGCACCGAATAGGGGCGGCGGCGCACCTTCTCTGTCACCTGCCCGGCTTCGTCATATCCCACATAGCCGGGAGGGGAACCAATGATACGGCTCACCGAGTGCTTTTCCATAAATTCCGACATATCCAACCGGATCAGCGTCTCCGGCGTATCGAACAGCTCCTGAGACAGCACCTTGACCAGCTCCGTCTTTCCCACGCCGGTGGGACCTACGAAAATAAAGGAGGCCGGGCGGCGGCGGGGGCTGATCTGCACCCGGCTGCGGCGGATTGCAGCGGAAAGGGCATCCACCGCCTCCTTCTGTCCGATGACCCGCTGACTCAGCCTATCTTCCAGATGGGCCAGCTTGTTCAGTTCGCTCTCTTGGATACGGCTGGCAGGGATCCCCGTCCAAAGCTCAATGACCTTGGCCAGGTCCTTTTCCTCCACCTGGGCAGCCTGGGCGGCAGGAGCCAGTTCCTCGGCCTGCTTTTCCATCCGAGCAATCTCATACCGGGTCTCTGCCAGCTTCTCGTAGTCCGGCTCTACCCCATCGGCGGTGAGTTCCGCTTCCTGCTCCTTCATTTTATCCAGCTGGAACATGAGGGTATCATACTCTGCCATGGGAAGGTTCCGCAAAGCGGCGCAGGCGCAGGCCTCATCCAACAGGTCGATGGCCTTATCCGGCAGGAATCGATCATTGATATACCGCTCTGCCAATACCGCCGTGCGGTGCACAATAGACTGGGACACCTGTACCCGGTGATAATTTTCGTAATATGCCTTAATACCTTCCAACATTTCTTCGGTATCCTTGAGGGAAGGCTCCGCAACCGTCACCGGCTGGAAGCGGCGCTCCAAAGCGGCATCCTTTTCGATGTGCTTGCGGTACTCGGCAAAGGTGGTGGCGCCGATGACCTGAATCTCTCCCCGAGAAAGGGCGGGCTTTAACAGGTTGGCAGCGTTCATGGAGCCTTCGGCGTCTCCAGCTCCCACCAAATTATGCACCTCGTCGATGAACAGGATCACATTGCCGTCGGCCTTTACCTCGTCCACCAGCCCCTTGATGCGGCTTTCAAACTGTCCGCGGAACTGGGTACCGGCCACCAAGGCTGTCAGGTCCAACAGCTGGATCTCTTTCTTTTTCAGCCGTGCCGGTACATTCCCCGCGGCGATACGCTGGGCCAATCCCTCGGCAATAGCGGTTTTGCCCACGCCGGGCTCACCAATAAGGCAGGGATTGTTTTTAGTGCGCCGAGAAAGGATTTGAATCACACGGTCGATCTCCCGCTCCCGGCCGATAATAGCATCCAGCTCTCCGGCCCGAGCACGGGCGGTAAGGTCGGTACAATAAGCGGCAATATGTTTGCGCTTGTTCTTCTTCTGAGGCTTTTTATCCCGGTCCTTTGTCTTGGAGGATACACTCTCTTCCTCAGCAGGAGTTTGCCCCATGCCCGGGAAAATGTTTTGCAAAAAGGAAGGAAAGGTAGCAGCTCCGCCAGGGGTAAAGCCATCTTCGTCCCCCTCTTCCCCATTTTCATCCGTATCGCTGTCCATAGCCATCAGACTATTCATTTCTTCGGTCATGGCCTCTAACTGGTCTTCGGTGATGCCCATTTTCTCCATCAGGTCATTTACCGGCTTGATACCCAGCTCCTTGGCGCACACCAGGCAAAGGCCCTGGCTATTTGCGGTATCCATGGACTGGGAAATAAACACCACAGCCGGACGTTTATGGCATCTTGAACACATCAACATAGCAAAATTCCATTCTCTGCCGCCGCTGGCAGTCTATATACGCCAAAACCGTCCTGCGGCTGGATTGGACGGTTTTCCCTGCAATCAGGAGGCAGCCTTCGGCATAGCCGAAAAGCACTGATCTTCTTATTCGGTTGAAGCCTATTTTTTAGTGGCTTTGATCTCTTTATTGATATCCAGACCATCCTTGGGGTCATCGGAATGAAGCAGCTGCAAAAAAATCTGGAAATACCGCACCATGGCGTAAATCATAAAGGCGGCTGTAATCCCCAAAAGCACATAGGCAATAATGGTGGCTGTGGTGGTGTACAGATGAAAAACTCCCTGCATCATCACAATCACAACCGCAGAAATATAAAACAAGAAGGTAGCCACCTTGCCATACCATTTGGCGGCGCAGGGGCGCTTTTTCTTTTTTAGTAGGATGCATCCACCAATAAGCATCCCCAATTCTTTGAGCACAAAGATGGCCAGGATGGGAATCAGCAAAGGGTGTTTGACCGCCAGACAGATGGCAATGGTACCCTGGGTCAGCTTATCCGCCAAGGGGTCCAGCATCTTGCCCAGCTCGGTGATCTGATTGAATTTTCTGGCAATCATCCCATCAAACAAGTCGCTGAGGCCAGAAAACGCCAGCATCACTACCGCCCATAACAGCTGGTCATTTAAGAAGAAGTAGGCAAACGGGGCGATCACCAAAATCCGCAGCACAGAAAGCAGATTGGGAATCGTCCAGTTTTGATTTTTCATGATTTTTTTTTCATTCACGTAACGCATCCTCTTTCATTCCAAAACATTTCCTTTTTCAACAGGCCATTTGCCTGTTACCCCATCTGACCAGCAAAAATCTGGCATATCCGGGAGCTTTCCGCCATTTCTTGCAGCCACGGGGTAGAAACGGGTGCCAACAACTGTATACAGAAGCAAATCAAAAAGACAACTACCAACCCCTGTATGGCTCCCAAAGCAGCTCCAAAAACTTGGTCAAGCTGACGCAGAAGCGGCAGACGAAATACCCGGCATACCGCTCTGGTAATGACCCGCATAATTACCATCAGGAAGATAAAAAGCAGCAGGGCAAATATCCCTTTTAATATCGAGATAATAGCCGGTGCCATTAAATCAACGGCTGCCGCAGCCGCTGAGCCGCTGGTATCAGCAATCGCCTGATTGACGGTGTCCGCAGTAATACCATATAGCTCCAGAGCTCCCGACAAAACGCTAGGCAGAGCGGCAAACACTGCATCTGCGGCGTTATCAGTCGAAGCCAACTGCAGTGCTTCCGAAACCTGGGCAATCATTGGCCCTCGAAGAATCTCCTGGAACGTCCATTGGGCCACAACGCCACTGAGCCAAATTGCAGCTGCCAAAACCAGCACAGTCCCCACAAGATCCATCATGGAACGGAAAAACCCCCGTTTCCATCCTACTAACAGGGCCATCAAAACTACTGCTACCAAAATAATATCTGCCGCGTAGCCCAACATCCTTTATCCTCCTTATGAAAACAGCCAAATATACAAACAAAGTTTTGGCTGCTTGCTATTACTATAGCATAAACCGATAAGTCAAACAAGCGTCCGTCTTCAATCATCCATAAATTTTCTGTTAACGAAATCCCTTTATTGCAGACCAGACTGGCGCACCTCACTAACCCCCAACAGATAAACAGTGGTCTCATTGCCCAAGGCAATCGCTCTGGCATCACCCCCTGCATCACAACTTCCCACCGATTCTCCTGTACCGGAGGAATAAGCCTCTACCTTGCTTCCCGCCAGGATGGCCAATGTCTCTCCATACATCGAAAGGGATTTTACGCTGTTGCTGCTGATAATAGTCGTTACCGGCTGGGCGCTTTCCCGGAACTCCAACACCGTACATGAGCCGGACACGGAGTAACTGGAAATAGAAAGGAGCACCCGGCTGCCGTCCATCGTATAGGCTGTAAGCTGCTGGCCATTATAACTGTATTCTTCCGCTTTTCCGCTTCCGGTATCCACCCATAGGGCTTTTCGATCCCCCACTGCGGCCACCTTGCCGTCTGCCCCCCACTGGAGGGAAAGGATCATATTATCCTCGCTGGTAATCGTATATACCGGTTTTTCCTCATTAAAATCAAAAATATACACTACAGAAACCATGGCGCCGTCTTTTGCCATAATACCAGCCGCCGCCCCTCGGGAGCCGCTGCTGTTCAGAGCTAGGGCAGTAATATAGGCCTGGCTAAAATCGTACTGATACTGCACAGAACCGTCGGCAAGATATACCGTGAGATGGCTGGCATAGTCTTCGGCCTGGGTGGCTAAAGCAAAACGCCCCTCCGAAGCGATGGCTCCTGTTAGGATCTTCTGTTTTGTGTGATCTTTGACCAAGCTTCGGGTATGAGTATTGATCTGATAACTGGTGCCGCCGATGCTATACACCAAGTAGCGTCCCCCCGCCTGACGCAGCACAGGCTGACTACAGGAATGCTGCACCGACATGGTCTCTTTACCGGTGGAATTCCAAGCAATCAGGGAGGTGTTGCTTACCAATACCGCCTCATTACCTACCGATAAAAAGTTGCCTTCTTCGCTCTCGCTGCCGGGAACCGAAACGGGATACCCGTCTCCTACTCCCATTCCCACTACCCGGGTCTGCACCCAGTCGGAAATGTTCTCCACCGTCAGGTTTTCCCGATTGAACCACCACACCAGGGCCAATACCGCCACCAAAAGGATAGCCCCTACACGGTACACCCATCGAGGGATCAGGGACTGCTTATTCTTATCCTTTTTGGCTTTCTTTTTCTTTTTTATGAGATTGATTTCTTCGTCATCTCCATGTTCTTGAAAAGAAAACCGGCTTTTCTCTTTCTTATCCATAGCATCCGCCCCCTATTCTATCCAAGCGGGAATTCCAATCAAATTTACACGTCCTGTATCGTAAGATCTGCCGGATCATAAAACACTTTGTCTAAACAAAGGCCACAAGCAGGGGCCGTAGGGCCTGCCTGGTTCCGGTCTACTGCCGCCAAAATCCTCGGCATATCTTCCGGCCGGAACTTGCCTTGCGCCACCCGGAGCATAGTTCCCACCAAAATCCGCACCATATTATAAAGAAAGCCATCCGCGGCAACCCGGTAGGTGACCAAGTTTCCCTCCCGGTGCCATTCCGACTTGGTAATGGTGCGGGTCATGTCGCCGCGTTCCCGACTGTCGATGGTGCAAAAAGAGGTAAAATCATGGCTTCCCACAAAATAGGCCGCCGCCTGATTCAGCTTTTCCAGATCAAGCGGATACCAGTAGTGCAGCGCCCGGTCCCGCAAAAAGGGTGAGCGCACCGGATGATTCCAGATAGAATAGACATATTCCTTCCCTTGACAGGAATACCGGGCGTGAAAATCCAGCGGGACTTCCCGGCAGTCCTGTACTGCCATGTCCGGGGGGAGAAAGTGGTTCAGCGCCCCTTGGAGCCGCTGGCAAGGGATATTATTTTCCAACTGCATACTGATACAGAATTCCCTGGCATGAACGCCGGTATCCGTGCGGCTGCATCCTTTTAGAGAAGGGTGTTCCGAAAGGATTTTATACAAAGCTTCCTGAAATACCTGCTGCACAGAAATAGCGTTCTGCTGCACCTGCCAGCCATGGTATCCAGAGCCATCATAACAAAGGGTAATGAGTACGTTGCGAGGCATGGTTATCTCCTTTCGGGAATGTGAAAAAGGCGAAATAATCGTATTTTCCAAAGGTTGGTTGCCTTTCAACTGAAATTCATCTAATCGTTACTTTGTCGCTCAGTGCCGCGAGAACAGCTTTGCTGCTCCACGAAAAAGCCTTTGGCCTTTTAAGGAAAGGCCATTTTGCGGCTTGCCACAAAAACAGGCTTTTTTAGTGGGCTGTTACTTTCTTCCGAAAAGAAAGTAACCAAAGATTCGCAAGGGGCTCCGCCCCTTTGAACCCCGGCTTACTCCGTGACACGCTTAGTGAACGCTGCGCGTTCAACAGCGGTCAAGCTGTCTTGTCTGTAGGGACGGCTATTAGATGTCTGTAGCTGCGCACAGGCTGTATATTTCGTTGCGGACGCACAATGCACGCCCTATAGAACACCTTACGCCAGCGATGGGAGGAAAATATCCCCTACCACCACGCCGGCGATAACCACCAGCACTACCACAATAGCCACCGCGTCGCGGCCTGCCATGTGAAGCTGTTTCATTTTGGTGGGAGTCATGCGGCTATTATAACACCGGCATTCCATGGCCATCGCCAGATCATAGGCCCGACGGAAAGCCGACACAAACAACGGGATCAAAATAGGGATCAAAGATTTGATGCGCTGCATCAATCCACCGCTCTCCATATCCGCGCCTCTTGCCTTCTGAGCGCTCATGATTTTATCTGTCTCCTCCAGCAAGGTGGGGACAAAACGTAAGGCAATGGTCATAATCATGGCGATATCATGCACTGGCACCCGGAACAGCTTCAACGGCTTCATCAACCGCTCCATGGCATCGGTGAGCTGGGTAGGAGAAGTGGTAAAGGTAAGGATAGAGCTGCACAGAATCAGCGCTGTAATACGAATGGCAATAAAGATACACCGGTATACACCATT
This sequence comes from uncultured Clostridia bacterium, assembly GCA_944380795.1. Taxonomy (GTDB): domain Bacteria; phylum Bacillota; class Clostridia; order Oscillospirales; family Acutalibacteraceae; genus Heritagella_A. Next base: position 22,278 of record CALWIS010000219.1, read on the forward strand.
CATGGTGATCTGCATAAAGCCCCATTGAAAAATGGGCTCACCGGTACCGTAAAACAGGTTCAAAATGGAGGTAAAGGCCACGATAAACAGGATAGCCTTCATGCTCTTGAGATACATCTTAACGGGTACGCCGGAAAGCAGCATTCCGGCTATTACCAGCGCTACCACCAGACCCATAGAGGCAAAGTTAAAGGCGGTAAAAATCAGCACGATGGCTGCCAGTACCAACACCATTTTCACACGGGGGTCCAACCGGTGAAGGATGGAACGTCCGGGGAAATACTGGCCTAACGTAATATCACTGAGCATTCTCGTCCGCCTCCTTCTTTTTCACCAAGGGGAGCAGTTCTTTAATGGCCTGCTCCAATGTCAGCACACCGGAGGGCACTGGGCAGCCCATGGCCTGCAAGCGGGTCATGATGGCCGTCACCTGCGGCACCCGCAGGCCCATGGTCTCCAACTCGGCGCTTCTTGCAAATACATTGGGGGTGGTGTCGAACATAGCGGCCTTGCCCTTGTTCATCACCAACACGCGGTCAGCGGTGCGGGCAATGTCCTCCATACTGTGGGAAATCAGCAGCACGGTATTTTTCCGGTGCTGATGGTAGCTGCCGATCTGTGCCAGCAGCACATCCCGGCCCTTGGGGTCCAGACCAGCGGCAGGCTCGTCCAGCACCAGCACGTCCGGGTCCATGGCGATAACCCCGGCAATGGCTACCCGACGCTTTTCGCCGCCGGACAGCTCAAAGGGGGATTTCTCCCACAAAGAGCGCTTGAGGCCGGTAAACTCTGCGGCCTCCTTGGCCTTTTCCATGGCTTCTTCGTCGGAAAGGCCCTTGTTTTTGGGGCCGAAGGCGATATCCTTCAGAACGGTTTCCTCAAAAAGCTGGTATTCCGGGTACTGGAACACCATGCCCACCTGGAACCGCACGGCGCGAATCTTCTTGGGCTCTGCCCAGATATCCTTGCCGTGCAACAGAATCTTACCGGAGGTGGGGCGCAGCAGACCATTCAACTGCTGAATGAGGGTAGACTTTCCGCTGCCCGTGTGGCCGATGACGCCCACGCTCTCCCCCTCTTCAATAGCGATATTCACATGGTCTACAGCGGTGCGGGCAAAAGGGGAGCCCGGGCTGTAGACATAGGTCAGGTCTTGGGTTTCCAATACGGCTGCCATAGGCTCACTCCTTTCTGATAAGGGCATACAAAGCCCCCACACATTCTTCTTCGTTCAAAATCCCGTCCGGGATACCGCAGCCATAGGAGCGCAGGCGATACGCCAGCTCCGTGGCCTGAGGCACATCCAGATGGTGCTGCTTTAAAAGCTCCACCTGGGAGAAAACCTCCCGGGGCGTGCCTTCGGTGAGAATATTCCCCTCATCCATCACAATGACCCGCCCGGCTTGTACTGCTTCATCCATATAGTGGGTGATAAGAATAATGGTGATGCCCTTTTCCCGGTTCAGCTTATGGATGGTCTCCATGACCTCATCACGGCCACGGGGGTCCAGCATAGCGGTGGGCTCGTCCAGTACGATGCAGTCCGGCTCCATGGCGATAATGCCCGCAATGGCTACCCGCTGCTTTTGGCCGCCGGAGAGCTTATAGGGGGCGTTTTCCCGATATTCATACATATCCACGGCTTTTAATGCTTCGTCCACCCGGCGACGAATCTCTTTTGGCTCTATCCCCAGGTTTTCCGGGCCGAAAGCCACGTCTTCCTCCACGATACTGGCCACCAGCTGGTTATCAGGGTTCTGCTGCACCAACCCCACCCGGCGGCGGACTTCATAAATCGTCTCTTCGTCGGCGGTGTCCATGCCCTCTACGGTCACTTTGCCCTCAGTGGGCAGCAGCATTCCATTAAAGAGCTTGGCCATGGTGGATTTGCCGCAGCCGTTATGGCCCAGCAGCGCCACGAATTCTCCTTTTTTGATCTCCAGACTTACGCCATGCAGAACCTCCCGTGGCAATTCGCCCTCAGCGGGCTCATAAGCAAAGCGCACATTGTCTGCTTTGATAAATTCCATTGGGTCTATGACTCCTTTCGATGTGAAATGCCTTTTTGGGCTTCCGGCTGTCAAAAAATGCGCACACGCGGAGGTCTTACAGGGGGAACCCCAGACGTGGGTTCCCCCTCGAAAACATTCCCCTGGAATGTTTTCGCACCCCTTCCTGCGTTTTGGGAAGTATAAAGAATTCCGCTCTCTGCGGAGAGCGGCCAGGAGCTCCGCGCTCCTGGACCTGCGCCAGAGGGACTAAGCCCCTCTGGACTCCGTACAGTCACGAGGCAGCAAGTGCGAATTACAGCCTGCTTCCACGCGGACTCCTTGACAAGCCGGCAGCGTTTTCAGCTTATTCCATCCTGAATCGTACAAAACTAGCCTTCGAAAATCGCGGTGCTGCCGCAGGGAAGCACCAGCCCACTGGCTGTTACCGGCAGGCCGATCTCATCCGACGACACCTTGCCGCCGAACTTGGTTTGCAGCAGCGTCCCCAGCAGGTATTCCATCACTGACGGGGAAAGGCCCGTGGTGTAGGAATTGAGGATAAAGAACAGGGGCTTTTCCGAGAGGATGGGGATGCACTGGCTCACAAGGCTATAGAGCTGTTCCTCCAGCTTCCAGACCTCTCCTCCCGGGCCTCTGCCATAAGAAGGCGGGTCCATAATAATGCCGTCGTAAGTATTGCCTCGGCGCTGTTCACGCTGGACAAACTTCATGCAGTCATCCACCAACCAGCGAACCGGACGATCAGCAATACCGCTGGCCTCCGCATTCTCCCGTGCCCAAGCTACCATACCCTTGGAGGCGTCCACATGGGTCACATGGGCGCCGGCCTTCATGCAGGCCAGAGAGGCCGCGCCGGTATATCCGAACAAGTTCAGGATCTTTACCGGACGGCCAACCTCCTGGATTTTCTTCATGGCAAAATCCCAGTTCACTGCTTGCTCCGGGAAAATGCCGGTATGCTTAAATCCCATGGTCTTGAGCCGGAAGGTAAGGCCCTTATATCCAATTTTCCACACCGGAGGCACCGGGCGGTAGTTCTGCCATTGACCCCCTCCGGTATTAGAGCGGTGATACCGGGCGTTAGCCTGCCGCCACAAGGGATGCCTTTTGGGGGTATCCCAGATAATCTGGGGGTCGGGACGAATCAAAATCACATCGCCCCAGCGCTCCAGCCGTTCCCCGGCGGAGGTATCCAGCAGTTCATAGTCCTTCCAGTCTGCGGCTCTCATGGTAACATCCTTTCTTTTGTAGGAAAATTTTATGCCAGTTCCCGGCGCATGACCTCTGCCACTTTATCGGCCAGCTGCCGGATTTCTTCGTCGTTTTCGCCTTCCACCATCACGCGCAGCAGCGGCTCCGTACCGGAGGGGCGCACCACAATGCGGCCACGGTCGCCCAGCTGCTTTTTGGCGTCGTCAATGGCCTGACGCACACGAATATCGGTATAAAAACGAAGTTTGCCCTCATTGCTCACGGTGATATTCACCAGCACCTGCGGGTAACGGCTCATCACAGATACTAAGTCAGAGAGCTTTGCCTCTCTTCGGCGAAGGAGGCTCAACAGCTGGCAAGCAGACATTTGGCCATCACCAGTGGTGGCGAAATCTAAGAAGATAAAGTGGCCGCTCTGCTCACCGCCAAAATTATAACCCTGGAGCAGCATTTCCTCCAACACATACCGGTCGCCTACTTTAGTGGCCACAAAATCCATACCGTTGGCTTCGCAGAACTTGGAGAAGCCCATATTGGTCATAATGGTGCCCACCACGGCGTTCTTGGCCAGCTTGCCCCGGGACTTCATATCCAGCGCACAGATGGCCATAAAGAAGTCGCCGTCCACCAGGTTGCCGTTTTCGTCCACCGCCAGACAGCGGTCGGCATCACCGTCAAAGGCAATACCCGCGTCGCAGTGGTGCTCCTTCACATATTCCATCAAGGTCTCCACGTGGGTAGAACCGCAGTTTTCGTTGATGTTCACGCCATTTGGCTCGGCGTTGAGCATATGCACCTTAGCACCCAGCTCGGTAAACAGCAGCTCAGCTGTGCGGGAAGCGGAACCGTTGGCGCAGTCCACGGCAATCTCCATGCCGTCCAGAGAGAAGGCCACTGTGGCCTTGATGTGGTCCACATAGTCCCGTACTACATTGGGAGCGGTAGTCACCTTTCCCACATCTCCGCCCACAGGGCATGGGAAGGGCTGCACCTCGTCCAACACAATGGCTTCGATCTGTTCTTCCAGCGCGTCGGGCAGCTTGTAGCCGTCGCCGCTGAAAATCTTGATGCCATTGAACTCGCAGGGGTTATGGGAAGCGGAGATCATCACACCGGCATCGGCCTTATACTTGCCCACCAGGAATGCCACTGCAGGGGTAGGCACAACACCCAGCTGCACCACGTTGGCGCCCACGCTGCACAGACCGGCGGTGAGGGCGTTTTCCAGCATATCGCTGGAAAGGCGGGTGTCCTTGCCGATGAGGATCTTGGGGTGACGGTGGTCGTTGTCTGTCAGGACCATAGCGGCTGCGCGGCCGATATTCATGGCCAGCTCACAGGTCAGCTCACTGTTGGCAATGCCTCTTGCGCCATCGGTTCCAAAAAGTCTTCCCATAGTACACACACTCCATTTCTTTGGTTTACTTTCAGGTTTGTATAAATTTCAGAATCTATCTTCTGTTATATTTATGCGAAGGTGTTTTCCTTTACGCCGGGGAGCAGTTCATAAATGGAAATTCCCATCTTTTTTTCCAGCCCGTCCTTAATTTCATACGTCGCTTTCCATTTCGGAATCATATATTGATTTGGGCCATACCGCATGACCACATCTATCCAACGCTTTTCTAACAGACAGAAACCGGTTCCCATTGCCAGCGCGTCGCATAACTGGATCAGTCGGTCATATTCGTTGTAGGTAAGATGAGAAAGCAGCTCTCCTGTCCGCTTCCGGGCACTTTCGCCGTCTCGCTCAAGGTCCATATTCCACGACCCAAAACAGCTGTCGATGTTCTGATAGGGAAAAGAATGGGTCAGACAGATTCTGGCCACTTCCGGGCATCCCTGCTCCATCATAAAGTCATAGCCATCGGAGATATGCAGGCTTCCGGTAACGCCAAATCTCCGCCCAATATCGTGGAGCATCCCCAGCACCTGCGCTTTTTCCGGGTCAAGTTCCGGAATACGCTCTGCAATGGCCCGGGCCGCCTGTCCCACATACCGGCTATGGGCTTCCCACCAACCGGGATTCCTTTTCACGCCTTCCTGTAGCCAAACTTCCGCCTGTTGAATCGTTGGAAACATCGGGGGCTCCTTTCCCTTATTCAAACAAACTCTGCTGCATCATGGCCGCCGCTTCGCCGGGAGGGGTGAGCCCCAGATGGCGGTATGCCGCCGGGGTCACGCACCGGCCCCGAGGGGTGCGGTTCAAAAAGCCGATCTGCATCAAGTATGGCTCGATGACATCCTCAATGGTGACGGATTCCTCGCCGATGGCCGCCGCCAGGGTATCCAGACCCACCGGGCCGCCGTTATAATAATCGATCATAGCCTGCATCATGCGGCGGTCGCCGGAATCCAGCCCCAGCTCGTCGATCTCCAGCCGGTCCAAGGCGATGGAGGCACTGTGCTGGTCGATGACTCCATTACTGATAACCTGGGCAAAATCCCGCACCCGCTTTAACAGCCGGTTGGCGATACGGGGCGTGCCCCGGGAACGCCGAGCCACTTCCAGTGCGCCATCGGCGGCAATTTCAATGCCCAAAATCCGGGCGCTGCGGGTCACGATCTGGGACAGCTCCTTTGGGGAATACATTTCCAGCCGGAGCACCACACCAAAACGGTCACGAAGAGGGGCGGTCAACTGCCCGGCCCGGGTGGTAGCGCCCACCAGGGTGAATTTTGGCAGCGGCAGATGATAGGAAGCCGCCATCTGCCCCTTGCCGGTGATGATATCTAGGGCAAAGTCTTCCATAGCGGGATAAAGAATTTCCTCCACGCTGCGGGAAAGGCGGTGCACCTCGTCGATAAACAGCACGTCGCCAGGGTTCAGGTTGGTGAGCAGCGCCGCCAGATCGCCGGGCTTTTCAATAGCCGGGCCGCTGGTGATGCGCAGGTTCACCCCCAGCTCATTGGCGATGATGCCTGCAAGGGTGGTTTTGCCCAGGCCGGGCGGGCCGTAAAGGAGCACATGGTCCAGAGCTTCCCCCCGCTGCCGGGCCGCCTCGATAAACACCGAGAGGTTTTCCTTGGCCTTGTCCTGCCCGATATATTCCGAGAGGGTCCGGGGACGCAGGGGATTCTCTACTGCCGCGTCCTCGGGATTATAGGCCGGGTCCACCATCCGGTTCTCAAAGTCCATTTCGGAAACATTGCTTTCGTAGTCCACGTATGTCCCCCCTGTCAATCCCACTTAGGCGCCAGCGCCCGCAGGGAGAGCCGGATGAGCTCCTCCACGGGCAGGGAGGAATCCAGCTTGCCTACTACCGCCGCTGCGTCGCTGGGACTGTAGCCCAGCACTGCCAGAGCGTTTACCGCTTCGGCCGCATTGGAGGAAGCAGACACCACACCGGCCGCCTCCACGTTTTCCATGGAAAGCCCACCCTCGGCGGAGCCGCCCATTTTCTTCACCTTGTCCTTTAATTCCAGCGCAATGCGCTGGGCCAGCTTGGGTCCCACGCCGCTGGCACGGGTAAGGGCCTTGCTGTCGCCAGCCGCTACGGCCATGGCCACCCGCTCGGGGGTAAGCTCCGACAAAATGGCCAGCCCCACCTTGGGTCCCACGCCGCTGACGCCGGTGAGCATCTTAAAGCAGTTTAGCTCGCTCATACTATAAAAACCAAATAAATCCAGCGCATCCTCCCGGACGTTGAGGTGTGTGTACAGGGTCACCGTCTCCCCCAAAGGGGGCAGGTTCCGCTGCGTGCTCAAGGTGGTGAGGCACTTAAAACCTACACCGCCGCATTCCACCACTACAAACCCCATTTCC
>CALWIS010000220.1 GCA_944380795.1 uncultured Clostridia bacterium
AGTCCCGCGACTGGAACCATGGCGTGTTCGTAGGCTCCATCATGGCTTCCGAGACCACTGCTGCCGCTACCGGCGCTGTTGGCGTGCTGCGTCATGACCCCATGGCTATGAAGCCCTTCTGCGGCTATCACATGGGCGACTACTTCAAGCACTGGATCGAGATGGGCCAGAAGCTGGGCGACAAGGCTCCCAAGATCTTCAACGTGAACTGGTTCCGTCTGGACGACGAAGGCCACTTCATTTGGCCCGGATTCGGCGACAACCTGCGTGTTCTCGACTGGATCATCGCTCGCTGCGAGGGTAAGGCTGACGCTGAGGAGACCGCTATCGGTTATGTGCCTCATGCTGAGGATATCAACCTCGAGGGCCTGGACTTCTCCATCGACGCTCTGAAGGGTATCCTAGCTGTCAATAAGGACGAGTGGGCTAAGGAAGCTGCCGAGATCGAAGAGTTCTACAAGACCTTCGGCGACAAGCTGCCTGCTGAACTGAAGGCTTCTCTGGAGACTCTGAAGAACAACTGCAAATAATTGAGTTTTATACTCTGTTTTTGAGAGCGCTGTGCCGCACGCACGGCGCTCTTTTTATATATATTTATAAAATTGCAACTGTTTACTGCGTCTGCTTGAAAATTATCCGACAAAAACTGTAAATGTTTCACAGTTTTTGTCGGATAAAATTTTCTGTTATTTGTCAAATGTTCACGTTGTTATCACATTGGGCCAGTATAATCCAGTAGGGTCCTATATTTTGGGGCTGCATATGCTGAATATCGTATCCACAAAACCGGCAATAGAGTGGTTTTGAAAAAACATTCTTTTTTAAGGAATCTCTTGAAAAAAATACATAAATGCGATATGATATTGAGGTTGTGTTTCATCATAATACACTAAAACAGGAGGGACACGAGATGATAGAGGTCAAAAACCTCACCAAACGCTACGGTACCAATCTAGCGCTGGATAACGTTAGCTTCTCGGTTGAAGAAGGAAAAATTCTGGGTTTCTTGGGGCCTAACGGCGCAGGTAAATCCACGGCTATGAATATTATTACCGGGTATCTTTCCTCTACAGAGGGTACGGTTACAGTAGGCGGCTACGATATTCTGGAAAATCCCAATGAGGCCAAAAAGCTGATCGGTTATCTGCCGGAAATTCCACCCCTTTACATGGATATGACGGTAAAGGAATATCTGAATTTCATGTATGACCTGAAAAAGGTCACTTTGCCCAGAGAGCAGCATATTCAGGAGATTTGCCGTTTGGTAAAGATCCATAATGTGTATAAGCGTCTGATCGGCAACCTTTCCAAGGGCTATAAACAGCGTGTGGGTATCGCTCAGGCATTGCTGGGAAATCCGCCAGTGCTGATTTTGGACGAACCTACAGTAGGTTTGGACCCCAAGCAGATCATCGAGATCCGCAAGCTGATTAAAGATCTGGGACGGAACCATACCGTTATCCTCAGCTCCCATATCCTACCAGAAGTACAGGCTGTGTGTGAGCGCATTATCATCATCAACAATGGTAAATTGGTGGCTGATGGTGCTACCGACCGCCTGGCCCACGACCTTTCTGCCGAACACCGGCTGATTATCCGGGTGGATGGCCCTGAAAATGAGGTGCTTCATGCCCTGACTGCTCTGGACCATGTAAAGGAAGTTCTTTCTCATGGAGAAAAGGAAAAGGGCGTGTATGAGTTTTCTGTGGAGGCGGAGTTGGATTACGATATCCGCCGGGATCTGTTTGCTTTGTTCGCCCGCAAGGGTTGGCCGCTGTTGGCTATGCGCAACACCGACCTGACGCTGGAAGATGTGTTCCTGCAGCTTACCAGCGGCGCCGACCATGCAAAGATCTCCTCTAAAATGAAGAAAGGAGCTGAAAAGGAATGAAGGCGATCCTGAGACGTGAGCTGAAATCCTATTTCTCTTCCCCTATCGGCTATGTGTGTATTGCCGTGCTGCTGGCTCTGTTTGGCCTGTTGTATCTGAATGTGATGTACTCCGGCTCTTCTTCTTACATTTATATGGTGTACAGCAGCATGTTCACCTTCTGTATGATGGTTATCCCCATTCTTACCATGAAGAGCATGAGTGATGAACAGCGTAATAAGACCGACCAAGCCCTTCTGACAGCGCCTATCAGCGTAACTTCTATTGTGCTTGGTAAGTTTTTTGCCGCTTTTATCGTATACGCTATTGCCATGACCGGCAGCCTGCTGCCCTGTGTGGCGATTTCCCTGTTTGGTTCTCCCAGCTGGGGCGAGGTGTTCGGTTATTATCTGGGCTCCTTGTTCTATGGCGCTGCTATGATCGCCATTGGTGTGTTTATCTCCAGCCTGACAGTGAGCCAGGTGATCGCCGCTATCGCCACCTTTGCCGTATCTATCTTCATTTTGATGATGGGGCAGATTTCCAGCCTGGCAAGCGGTACATTTATTGCACAGGTAGTGGATTGGCTGGCATTTGATTCCCGCTACAGCTATTTTACCCAGGGTATTTTCAACATCTCCAGCGCGGTATTCTTCCTGAGTGTGGTTGCGATTTTTGTATTCCTCACCGCCCGCCGTCTGGAAAGCAAGAGATGGAGTTAAGGAGGAACGAAAGATGAACAGCGAGAAGAAGACCCCGCAGGAGGAGCTCCTGGAGGAGGTTAAAAACGCAGAGAACGAAACAGCGGATTCCTCCCCCGAAACTGCCGGGAAGGATGAAGCAGAGGAAAAGGTAGAGGCTGCTGAAGTCAAAGAGGAAGAAAGCAAGCCCTCTAAGGATAAAAAATCCCGCAAAAAGGGAGAGTCCAACGTAAAAAAGGTCCTAAAGAGCCGCCGGTTTAAGCGTGGCGGAATGGCTACTATATTTACTGCCGTGTTTGTGGTAGTTGTGATCCTTATTAATGTGGTAGTGTCCTTGCTCAGCGAGCGGTTCCCCTCCATGAACATCGACCTTACCGCCAATCAGGTGAACACCCTATCGGATGCAGCAATGGAAGTGGCAAAAGAGGTGGAGAATGACACCACCATTTACATTTTGGCCACCGGCGATTGGCTGGACTATGCCAACAATCAAGGTGTACCCTACTCCTCCCTGATTTCCCTCAGCGATAAGCTGGCAGAAGCCAATTCCAAGATCAAGGTCGAGCAGGTGGATTTGGAAAAGAACCCCACTTTCGCCAATAAATATGCGGACGAAAACCTGAGCAATGGCTATGTGGTGGTGGAAACGGCTAAGCGTTACCGTGTGCTGACTATTTCCGATATGTTTCCCACAGAGTCCAACAGCCAGACCGGTCAATCTACCAGCTATAATGATGTAGACAGCGCCTTGGCAACTGCTATTAAGCAGGTAAACCTGTCGGAAGTACCCGTTGTATCCATTGCTACCGGCCATAGTGAGGCTATGACCGATGCCTTTGATTCCCTGACTTCTTTCTTTAACGAGAATGCTTTTGATGTACAGCAGTTCAATATTTTGACCGAGGATATTCCGGAGAATACCCAGATCTTGTTCTTGGCGACTCCTATGACGGACTATACCGACGATGAGCTGAAAAAGCTGGATGCTTATCTCTCTGATAAGGAAAATGACAAAACCCGCACTTTGATGGTTTCCGCAATGCCTGGACAGGCGGATCTTCCCAACCTGATGGGCTTCCTGGAGGAATGGGGTATTTCTTATGATCCTACTTCGGTAATTCTGGAAAGTGATTCCAGCCGTACCTTTGGTAACTCCGCTTTGTATCTGTCTGATGCAAATACAGAAGATAAGATCCCCGATGGTGATTATTCCCTGCTGGTAACTCCTTACTCTGTGCCGGTAACTCGTCTGTTTGATGCCAACAATAGTATCGTCACATATACTTTGGCATCCACTTCCGAGGGAAGCTATCTGCAAAAGACCGACAGCGAAGAGGATGCTTCCGAGACCGCAGAGAAGAAATCCTATGATACCGCTGTCATCGCCCGTAAATCTCTGGACTCCTCTGGAATGGGCGCTTATGCCAACGTGATCGTTTTGGGCAGCACCTATATGCTGGATCCCTCTACTTTGACTACCAGCACCTTCAGCAATGGCACCTATTTTGCCGACTTGGCTAAGTATGCCACCGATACTACTGAGACCAACAACACGGTTTATTCTCCCCGTGTAGAGGCAGGCACCAAGGATATGACGGCAACGACCAATGTGATCAATTTCCTGGGCCTGGGTGTCTTTACCATTACCATTCCGGTGGTGATCCTTTTGGTAGGCCTTGTGGTGTATATCAGGAGGAGGCACCTGTAATCCATGAAAAAGAACACCCGCTATATTCTGATTACTTTGATCGTGGCAGTGGTCTTGGGCGGCGCAATCGCTGCGCTGCTCTTGACCCAGCCGGAAGCGGAGGAGGAGACGTCTTCTTCCTCTTCCACTTCTTCTTCCACGGATATCTCTGTTTTCTCCTATGAGGATGCAGATATTGAATCCATCACCGTAAAAAATCCAGATGGCGAGCTCAAGATCCTCACCCGTACCGAAACGGTAGAAGCTTCTTCTTCGGAAGACGAAGATAGCAGCAGCGAGCCAGAGGAAAAGACGGTTTTCTATTTGGATGGCATCGATGAGGACCTGCAAAGCACTTCTTCGGTTTCCACATTGGCTGGGTATGGAACCTCCCTTTCCGCTACCAGTGAGATCGGCAATAAAGAAGATCTCTCCTTGGCAGAATATGGGTTGGACTCCCCTGAAGTAACCGTCACCACTGTATTAAAGGATGGTACGGAAACCAGCTATTCTATTGGAGACCAGAGCCCCATTTCTGGATACTATATCCTGTATGGAGATAAGGTATATGTAGCACTTGCCAGCGATACCCTGTATAAGACACCGCTGGACTTTGTGAATATGACGGTGCTCAGCATTACCCCACCAGAAAGTGATGATTCCTCTACGGAAGCTACCAATGAGTATACCTCTTTCAATTTCTCCGGAACCAACTTCCCCCAGGAAGTCAAAATCGTTCCCGACACAGAGAGCCTGACTGCTACCTTCAGACTTACCGAACCCTATGAAGTGAGTGCCAATACCACTACGCTCAACAACATTGTAACCAGCATAGAATCCTTGACAGCCACTTCTGTGGCAGCTGTGGACCCCACCGAGGAGCAGCTGGAAGAATACGGTCTGAAAGACCCTGCTGTGCGTATGAGCTTTACTGTAAATGGCGAATCCTATACCCTGCTTTCCGGCAAAGTAGAGGATTCCAAACAGTATGTGATGCTGGATGGCGTAGATGTGGTGTATGTGTTCGGCCAGGATGCGGTTTCCTCTTGGGCAGACGCTACCCTGTTTACCGTTCGTGATTCCTTTGTGTGGCTGCAAATGATCACCGAAGTGAACAAGCTCACGGTAGAGACCCCGGATAAGACAGATGTGTTCACCTTGACTCGTACCGAAAATGAGGAGAGCAGCACCGAGGACAACACCGTGTATGATTACACGGTAAAAGGCACCGACGGACAGGATATTACGTATCAAGGCGTATTTACTACCTATTACCAGACCATTATCGGTGTGCAGCTGTTGGATGAAACCACAGAGACTACAGTTTCTGGCGATCCTATGCTTCGTGTAACCTATGAGTTCTATGAGGGTGGTTCTCCCAAGGTGGTAGAGTTCTACTCCATAGGCAATCGCCGCTGCTTGGTAAAGGTGGACGATGAGGTAGTAGGCGTCGTATCCGAATCCCTGATTCAGGATATTATCGACAATACAGAGATCGTTCTCCAAAATAAGAGTGTAGACCCCGATGATGAAGAAAGTGAATAATCCCCTTTGCATAGAGGAGTTTCACTGAAAAACCGCAGGGTTCCGGCAACGGAACGCCTGCGGTTTCTTCTTATTTAGAAATTTGCATTTATCCAAATGGCGTATACTAAAAAGGTATCAAAAAGCCGCTGTATGCAGGAGGAACGCCATGGTGCGCAGGAAAAATTTGATAGTAGAAAAAGTGAAAAATGGAGCGGATATTCTTTTCTCTTATTTAAAAAAGACCATATTTTCTGACTTTACCTCTTTTTGTAAGTGGCTGCTCATTGCTTTGGGAGCCGGAGGTATCATCGGCTTGGCGGGTACGGCGTTTCATATGGCTATTGGATGGGCAGAAGGAGTCCGAGAGGAGCAGCAGTGGATTTACTGGCTGCTGCCGGTTGGTGGTCTTGTGATAGCTCTGTTGTACCGAGTGTGCGGGATGGAAGCCGACCCGGGAACAGATATGGTATTGTTTTCTGTGCGCTCAGAGGCTAAAATTTCTATCAAGACCGCGCCCCTGATTTTTATTTCCACGGTAATTACTCATTTACTGGGGGGCTCAGCCGGACGAGAAGGCGCGGCTTTACAGCTGGGAGGAAGTTTAGGCCAATCATTAGGAAGGCTTTTGCGGCTGGACATCAAGGACCTGCATATTATTACCCTATGTGGTATGAGCGCCGGTTTTGCTGCCCTGTTTGGCACCCCCATGACGGCGGCCATCTTTGCTATGGAAGTCATAAGTGTAGGGGTGATGTATTATGCAGCGCTGGTGCCCTGCGTACTGGCGGCGGTGGTTGCGTCCCAAATTTCTTTTGCTTTGGGGAGCCGTCCTACCATCTTTACCCTGAAAGCAGAGGCCGTACCCGATATTGCGCCTCTGGCAGCGGCCCAGGTGGTGGGGTTGGCGGCTTTGTGTGCCCTAGTGAGCATTCTGGTGTGTATCGTGTTCCATAAGATCTCCCTGCTATACCGAAAATACCTCCCCAATCCCTGTATGCGGGCGGTAGTGGGCGGTGCGCTGGTGGCGGTGATTATGTTCCTGCTGGGTACCCAAGACTATCTGGGGGCCGGTATTCCGGTGATCCAGCGAGCCATTGATGGGGAAGCAAGACCAGAAGCCTTTCTTCTCAAGCTGCTGCTTACGGCCCTTACCTTGGGGGCAGGCTTTAAAGGCGGCGAGATCGTCCCCTCCTTTTTCATCGGTGCCACTTTTGGCTGTACCGCTGCTTTTTTGCTGGGGCTGCCCCCAGAATTTGCCGCCGCCATAGGGTTGGTGTGCGTGTTCTGTGGTGTGACCAACTCCCCTCTGGCCTCTTTTATTCTCAGTTTGGAGCTGTTTGGCGGCCAGGGAAGCCTATTGTTTTTGCTGGCCGTGGCGGTGAGCTACACCCTTTCCGGCTATTACGGTCTGTACAGCAAACAAAAGATTTTGTATTCTAAAACCCGCCCGGTATTTATTGACCAACAGACCAAGTAAGAACTTATATACGAGATTATTTTGATGCAAGAAGGTGGAGTTTGTGGAGATCATTGATTTTCACGCGCATATTTACCCCGATAAAATTGCAGAAAAGGCCACCCAAAGTGTGGGGGAGTTCTATACCCTTCCCATGCATAAAGTGGGAAGCGTGGGAGCCCTGTTTGCCAGCGGCGACCCCGCCGGCGTAAATCGATTTGTGGTACAGTCGGTGGCTACAGTGCCCCGGCAGGTGGAAAGTATCAACAATTTTATTCGGGAAACCTGTGAGGCCCATCCGCAAAGGCTTATCGGCTTTGGAACCATCCATCCCGGCATGGAAAACCCGGTGGAAGAGGTGGAGCGCTGTTTGCAAATGGGGCTGCGGGGCATTAAGATTCACCCGGATGTGCAGCAATTTGCTATGGATGACCCCGCCATGTTTCCGGTATACGACGCTATTCAAGGTCGGGCACCCATGCTCATCCACTGCGGGGATTACCGGTACGACTACTCTCACCCCTATCGTCTGGCCCATGTGCTGGATGAATTTCCCAAGTTGGAGGTAGTGGCCGCCCATTTTGGCGGGTGGTCCCTGTTTGATCTGGCTATGGAATACCTGCTTCCTCGAAAATGCTGGCTGGATACTTCCAGCTCCTTTGCCTTTTTGGGGAAGGTACGCGCCCGGGAGATTATCCGGGCCTATGGGGCGGAGCGTATTGTTTTTGGGGACGACTTCCCTATGTGGGACCATAAATCCGAGCTGGAAACCCTGCTTTCTTTGGGACTGACAGACCGGGAAAATGAAAGGATTCTTTCGGAAAATGCCAAACAGATTTTAGGGCTGTGAGAAAAAGAAAATCCTGCCGGGGGCTTTTCAGATGTGTTCAGGTTGTGTATAATTATTTTTGAATGGAGCATTGACGAATCCTGCATGAACCGTTATAATATAGAAAAGCCACTTATCAGACAACAGGTTTGGTTGTCTGATATATGACCACCATATAAAGAAGGAGGGGAATGCTTTTTGATAAGCGGAGCTGAGATCATGGTCAAATGTTTGGAAGCCGAGGGCGTAGAAATTGCCTTTGGATACCCCGGCGCAGTGATCTGTCCCTTTTACGACTACCTATACCAATCTTCGATCCGCCATGTGCTGGTGCGGGAAGAGCAGAACGCGGCCCATATGGCCAGCGGCTATGCCAGAAGCTGCGGCAAGCCCGGCGTGTGCATCGCCACCTCTGGCCCCGGCGCTACCAACCTCATTACCGGTATCGCCACGGCTTATATGGATTCCATCCCCATGGTGGCCATTACCGGGCAGGTGAATTCGGAGCTGCTGGGCAGAGACGTATTCCAGGAGGCCGATGTCACCGGCGCCTGTGAATCCTTTACTAAGCACAGTTATCTGGTAAAGGATACCCGGGAGCTTCCCCGAATTTTTAAGGAGGCTTTCCATATTGCCTCCACCGGCAGGCCCGGCCCGGTGCTCATTGATGTGCCGGTGGACATCCAGCAAAACAAGATTGAGAGCTTTTCTTACCCGGAAAAGGCGGAGATCATCGGATATAAGCCCCGCACCCAGGGCCATGGCTTGCAGATTAAGCGGGCCATTCAGGCCATTGAAGAGGCCAAGCGCCCCCTCATTTGCTGTGGCGGCGGTGTGGTGCTGGCCGGGGCCCGGGAAGAAATGAAGGCCTTTGCCAGAAACAGCGGCCTTCCCATTGTGGCCACCATGATGGGCATTGGCGTGGTTCCCATGGACAGCGACCGGTATTTGGGAATGATCGGTTCCCATGGCCGCTCTTATGCTAACCGGGCCATGCACGAGGCTGATTTGATTATCCTGTGCGGCGCGCGGGTAGGCGACCGTGCCGTGGCTGCGCCGGAACAGGTGGCCGAACAGGCCAAAATTATCCATATCGACATTGACCCGGCGGAGATCGGGAAAAATATGCCGGTGGATATCCCCATTGTGGGAGATATTCGTCAGGTATTGGCCCAAATGGCAGAAAAGGTTCACTATATTGATCGTCCTGAATGGATACAGAGCGTGGTGGAATATAAAAAGAGCTATGTTCCCCACGGAACCGACCGGGAGGACGCGGTGGAGCCTCGTTCTTTTATCCGCAGCCTTTCCCAGTTGATGGACGATAATGCCATTCTGGTGGCGGATGTGGGCCAGAATCAGATCTGGTGTGCCAGAAATTATAATGTAAAAGAGGGCCGGTTCCTCACCTCCGGCGGATTGGGTACCATGGGATATGCCCTTCCAGCCGCTATTGGTGCTAAATTGGCCAAACCGCATCGGGAAGTGGTGGCGGTTTGCGGCGACGGTTCCTTTCAGATGGTCATGGGAGAATTGGGAACCCTGTGTCAGACCGGCGCAGATGTAAAGCTCATTATCATGGAAAATGGCCGGCTGGGCATGGTGAAAGAATTACAGGATAAGCTGTATGGCCATCGTTATGCAGCCACTACTTTGGACGGCAATCCGGATTTTGTGGCGCTGTGCAGCGCCTATGGCCTTCCCGCTAAACGGGCGGAAAGCAACCATCAGGCAGTGGAATATGCCAAGGAAATGCTGGAGCACAAGGGACCCTTTGTGCTGGTGTGCCGGGTAGATCCGGATACGCCGACCATATAAGGAGGGAACCGGGATGAAATATACACTTGCCGTTCTGGTGGAAAACCAGCCCGGCGTCCTCTCTAAAGTGGCGGGGCTGTTTTCCCGCCGGGGCTTTAACATCGACAGCTTGGCTGTGGGTGTCACCGAAGACCCCAAGATCTCCCGCATGACCATTGTAGTCAACGGGGATGAACATATTGTGGAGCAGGTGGAAAAGCAGCTCAACAAGGTGATTCAAGTTATTAAGGTAAAAACCTTGGACACTGCCGGGGATTTTCTTAGCTGTGAGTTGAATCTTATTAAAGTTTCGGCCAATGCCCAGCAGCGCACGGAGATTTTACAGCTTGCCAACCTGTTTGACGCCCGGGTGATTGACGTCTCCCCCACTACTATGACGCTGCGTTTTGCAGGGACACCTCAAAAGGGCGAAAACCTGATGACGCTGCTTCACCCTTATGGAGTGAAGGAAGTGGTGCGAACCGGCACCATTGCCATTGAAAAGGGCGCTGCCATCACTCGGAAAAAAGAAGCGTAACGTTTACCTATGCGGCCGCCGGCGGCCTTGGGCTGCTCCCGGCTTCCATATATTATTTTTCAAAGGATTCAGGAGGTACTTAATTATGCCGAAGATCTATTACCAGGCAGATTGTGACATCAACGTTCTCAAGGACAAAACCGTTGCCGTCATCGGTTACGGCAGCCAGGGCCATGCCCATGCCCTGAACCTGAAGGACAGCGGCGTGAATGTGGTCGTTGGCCTGTATGAGGGCAGCAAGAGCCGCGCCCGTGCAGAAGCCCATGGCCTTACCGTTATGACCGTGCCGGAGGCTACCAAGGCTGCCGATATCATTATGGTGCTGATTCCCGATGAGCGCCAGGCCGATATGTATTATAAGGATATTGCTCCCAACCTCACCGAAGGCAAGGCTCTGGCATTTGCCCATGGCTTCAATATTCACTTTGGCCAGATCAAGCCTCCGGCTGACGTGGATGTGTTCATGATCGCTCCCAAGGCTCCCGGCCACACCGTGCGCAGCGAGTATATGGAGGGCAAGGGCACCCCCTGTCTGGTAGCTGTAGAGCAGGACGCTACTGGCCACTGCCTGGAGACCGCTCTGGCTTATGGCGCAGGCATCGGCGGCGCACGCGCAGCTATTATGGAGACCACCTTTAAGATCGAGACCGAGACCGACCTGTTCGGCGAGCAGGCTGTTCTGTGCGGCGGTGTGACCGCCCTGATGAAGGCCGGCTTTGAGACCCTGGTGGAAGCAGGCTACGCACCCGAGAACGCTTACTTTGAGTGCATCCACGAGATGAAGCTCATTGTGGACCTGATCTACACCGGCGGCTTCAAGATGATGCGCTACTCCATTTCCGACACCGCTGAGTTCGGCGATTATGAGACCGGCAAGCGCCTGATCACCGACGAGACCAAGAAGAAAATGAAGAAGATCCTGTCCGAGATTCAGGACGGCACCTTTGCCAGCAAGTGGATCGCCGAGAACAAGAACGGCCGCGCTCACTTCAACGCCTGCCGCCGCATTGAGGCTTCCCATCAGCTGGAAGAGGTCGGCGCAGAGCTGCGGAAGATGTACGCCTGGAACGACGACAAGTACGCTGAATAATTCTCATTTCACCATAAAAGAGGTGCAGGAAGTTTCCTGCGCCTCTTTTTTTCGG
>CALWIS010000221.1 GCA_944380795.1 uncultured Clostridia bacterium
ATAGTATCTTCCAGTCTCCGAGACTCTACGATACTATCCGCTATTATGGAGATATTTTCTCACGGTAGCTACATTCCAGCAATCCGCCGCCAGGTTTGACGGTTACGGAAAATGAACAAATGACTAAACCATTTCGTGTTCTATTTTTGCAAGCTCAAGCCTCGTCATCGTTGTACTAAAAAAGCAAAAAGCCCAGCACAAGCTGGACTTTTCACTGCTCTATGCATACTGTATTTTACAATCCGATCATTAAATCAGATCAAAACCAGCTGAGAAAAGCATTGTGCCAAGATATCAGAACACTCCCAAGGCACAGAACGAATCTGCTGATCGATAAAGGTAAACTCTTTCCCGGGAGACTGGATAGCCCAAGTCACACCTAGACGTGCTTTCAATTTCAGACGCGCTTTCCCGATATATCTATCAGCATAGGGTACAATCTCCTCCACGAATGTAGTACTTCGCTCTACAATCTCCTGGTCGTACGGGTCCTCAGAGATTGCTTTCAACAATACGGTCTCCAACGCACCCTGTTGCTCAAGGGGAATCACCAACAACAAGAAGGATAACGTCTGTGGCTGACCAAAACTGTCTTGATATGAATTCTCAGTCCATATATTTTGATCCACCTGTGTGATGACTGGTGCAAAGCTATGGCAGATTTCTTCCGCAATCTGATCTACTTGGCGGTCATCTCGATCTGTAACCAGAGCTACTTTTGAACAGAAATTGGAATCTATAATAGCTTCCCGTATTTTCTTCTCCACAAAGAATCTTCCAAATTTGTCTTTTCCCCCGACACCGCATATTAACAGGTAATCGTCCTCCCGTTTATACCAGTAAGCAGATTCTCCCGATGCTTCGTCTACAGAAATTTTAATGGGCCCTTTTTTGTAGGGCATCCAGTTCTGCACGTGGCTCAAGTAGTAACTCAATAAAATCGCATCGGTTTTGCCCTCACACAGAATCAGTTTATTCATAGGCGCACCTCAAATCCAAACTGTTCTCGATTCTCAAATACATGGCGCCCCGTCAAAACACGAGCATAACTCCGAAACAAGTTCAAATCCTTTTTCAGCGTAATAACGCTGATGTGATCTTCGTCTTCCGTTCTTGTATCGTATTCCGCAATTGATAAAAAAGCATCAATTGCTTCGATGCTATGAGAAGTGATGAAAACCTGTACATTGAATTTCCGGCATGCAGAAGCGATAAACCGGAAAATGTCTTCATAATATCGGGAATGCAGAGCTGTTTCCACTTCATCAATCAATAGAACACCGTCTACCGCTTGCGCAATCCCGCTGGCAATGGACAACACTTTCTTGATACCATCTCCATAGGTAGCCAACGACATAATCCCCAAATCTTTATGCTTCACACACTCAACAGGAAAGTTAGTACGTTCATTTTTTAACAGCAAAAGATCTGTAATACCAGGATCAAAGAGTTGTAATATACTTACACAAAGATTTTTATATGCCTCATTCTTTAGTATAGGATTAAAAATCCTGCCTTGCAAATGATCACACGGCGCTAGATAAATCATATTTAGAAAACGGTTATTTGCAATGCCCCGCCCGGATACACTGGAATACTCGTGAAAACTCACTTTCTTTCGTTCTTGATTCTTCCCCATGTAAACCATCATTTCACCTTGAAACTCCTGGCACTCTGTTGGAACAGGACCTTTCCCTCTGTATGCGCTTGGCATGGACGAATGGAACAGAGTTTTCTGTTCTTCCGTATCCAGCATAATTGTACGGATTTTTCCTTGGAGCGAATAGGCAATATTTTCTCCATTGCAACAGGCCCGCAGAGAAATCATACGAACCGTCTCCTCAATATTGGCACTACGTGGAAATAGCGCAAGCAGGTTTTCATAAGTGGTAGCTCCCCCAAACATGGTGAAGCGATCACGCATGCGTGCAACCTGCAAGGTATTGGTAAACTGTTCTGGATTCTGAAGCAAAAGCAACGCTTCTAAAAAACTGGTCTTCCCGCAATTGTTATCGCCAGCAATAAGATTGATATGGTTTAGACGAGGAACTGACAGTTGCTGGATGCCACGGAATTGCTCAATTTGCAAATTTTCAATATGGATCGCCACAGTTACACCTCCGTATCTTCAAAACTAACTACCAACCGTTTTCCCAACGCATCCGCAATGCGCTTTAGAGTAGTTAGGCTTGGATGATAATTCCCATTTTCAATTTTACTAATGTTGGCTTGTGATACTCCTGAGCGCTGGGCCAACTGCTGCTGCGTTAGATTGGATGCACTTCGAGCTGAAACAATCAAATCCCGCACTTCCGCATAAACATCGTATTCCTCAATCCTGGTCTTTTCTTCGACAGACGTTATTTCCACATGTTCGAGAGCTTGATCAAGGAATTTCTGAAAATCACTCATGACACATCCCTCCTAGTCCATATTATGTTATATTAAATATAATGTCAATGAGAAATATGTTGAAATAAATATAATCCTAATGCAAAGGGCAAAAGATTTAGGGGGGAGGCAGTTCGCGCTGCCTCCCCCAAGTCTCACTGAGTCATCACCGGCTCCATTTGCATTTCCTTTTGTCTCTGCACCTCTTTCTCCGCTGATCGCCGACGGTTGTAGAGCAGGAGATCTCGGGTCTGCTCGTACAGGTTTTCCTCTCCCGACAGGAACACTGCTACCAGATACTTTTGCGCCTTGTACTGCTGGTAGATGGGTTTCAAGGATTCCCGGAACTCCGGATCATTCTTTTCCTCTCGGGTCAGCCACAGCTCTACTACTTTACTTTTTTCACGTACGTTCATTTGCAATGGGCTATCATCTCCTATCCAACATTTTCCTCTGTTCGCCTGAAA
>CALWIS010000222.1 GCA_944380795.1 uncultured Clostridia bacterium
CATAGCAGGCTCTCCCTGGTGGAGGGCCTGTTTTTGTGTGATGGTATCCTGCCCTCCACCCGGAGGGCTTTTTTCTGTCAAAAATTATCTCCCACGGAGGATTTATGAAGCGTCGTGAAGCGAGAGAGCAGGCCTTTATCCTGGCCTTTGAGCAGACGATCAATAACGAAAGCATCCAGCATATCATCGATGCCGCCGGTATGAGCCGGGACCTCATCGCCGATGATTTTGCCGAAAAGCTGGCCATGGGCGTGGAGGAGCACCGGGAGGAGCTGGACGAGATCATCAGCCGCTATATCCGGGGCTGGACAATGAACCGTATCTCCAAAACCGCCCTCACGATCCTGCGCATGGCCGTATATGAGATTCGCTTTGAAAAGGACATCCCCAACCAGGTTTCGGTGAATGAGGCTGTGGAACTGGCAAAGAAATACGGCGCTGCCGAGGATGCCTCCTTTATTAACGGCGTACTGGCCAGCGTGATTCGGGCAGAAAATGGGGAGGAAGCCCATGAGCAGCCGTGAACCGGTGATTCTGGGTATTGACACCAGCAACTATACCACCTCCGCAGCCCGGCTGGAGGGTAGGGAGATTTTTCAGAGCAAAAAGCTGCTGCCGGTAAAGCCCGGGCAGCTGGGTCTGCGCCAAAGTGACGCAGTGTTTCACCATGTGCAGCAGCTCCCCGACAGATTGGAAGAAGTCTTGCAGGGCGCGCCGTCTGTTCGGGCCATTGGCGTTTCCGACCGTCCCCGGGCGCAGGAAGGCTCCTATATGCCCTGTTTTACCGTAGGCGTGGGGACAGCCCGGGCATTATCCGCCGCGACTGGTGCGGCGCTGTACCGATTTTCCCATCAGGCGGGGCATATTGCCGCCGCCCTGTATTCCGCGCAAAAGCTGGATTTGCTGGAACAGCGGTTCTTGGCCTTTCATGTTTCCGGCGGAACCACCGAAGCAGTGCTGGTGACTCCGGACAAAGACGAAATCCTTCACGCGGAAATTGTCGCATCCTCTCTTGATTTAAAGGGTGGACAGGCCGTAGACCGGGCCGGGGTGCTGCTGGGACTGCCGTTCCCCGCCGGGCCGGAACTGGAAAAGCTGGCTCTTTGCTGGGAATCCCCCATCAAGGTGCGCCCGGTGATGAAGGGCTGTAACTGTTCTCTTTCCGGTATCGAAAACCACTGCAAAAAGCTGTTTGATACCGGTCACCCTAAAGAGGAGATTGCCCGGTATTGTCTGGAAGCGGTGCGGGTAGCGCTGGAAGGTATGTGCACGGCGCTTTTAGCGGAATACGGCAATCTGCCGGTACTGTTTGCCGGTGGCGTGATGTCCAACTCCATTATTAAAAAAGCGCTGACGGAAGCATTCGGCGCCTATTTTGCAGAGCCTGTTTTCTCTGCGGATAACGCCGCAGGTGCAGCAGTGCTGGCGGCAAAAAGGGAGGGTGTGCTGTGAGTATGACCGTTTTAACGGTGGGCCAGGTCACCAGCTATATCAAATCCCTGTTGGATGGGGACCGTAATCTGAATCCGGTGTTTATCAGCGGCGAGATCTCCAATTTTACCGACCACTACCGCTCCGGGCACCTGTATTTTTCTTTAAAGGATGAAAAAGCCGTGCTGAAAGCAGTGATGTTTTCGTCCAGCGCCCGGCGGCTCCGGTTTCGTCCGGCAGACGGCATGAAGGTGCTGTGTCGGGGAAGAATCAGCCTGTATGAAGCGTCGGGACAGTATCAGCTTTATGTGGACGATATGCAGCCGGACGGCTTGGGAGCCCTGAACCTTGCTTATGAGCAGTTAAAAGCCCGGCTGGAAAAAGAGGGACTGTTCGATGCATCCCGGAAGCGGCCCATCCCCCGGTATCCCCGGCGTGTAGGCGTTATCACCTCGCCCACCGGCGCAGCTGTGCAGGATATTTGCCAGATTCTGGGCCGCCGCTGGCCTATGGCGGAGATTGTGTTCTGTCCGGTGCTGGTGCAGGGGGAAGGGGCGGCTCCTCAACTGGTGGATGCCTTAAAGCGGATGAACCGCATTGAAAATGTGGATACCATTATTATTGGTCGTGGTGGCGGTTCCTTGGAAGATCTCTGGGCTTTTAATGAAGAAAGCGTTGCCCGTGGGGTGGCCGCTTCCCGCATTCCGGTGATTTCGGCTGTGGGCCACGAAACGGATTTTACCATCTGTGATTTTGTGGCGGATTTGCGGGCGCCCACCCCCAGCGCTGCCGCCGAACTGGCAGTGCCTGACCAGATGGAAGAGCAAATGCTGGTGGAATCCATCCGCTATACCATTAAAACGGATATGGAATCCCTGCTTTCCCGAAAGAAAATGGAGATGGATTCCCTGACTGCCAGCCGCTGTTTGCGGGAGCCTTTGGCGCCGCTGGCACAGAAAAAAAGCGAATTGGAGAATCTTTCCCGCCGGTTGGCATCGGGGGTATCCCTTTCGGTGAGCCGGGAGAAGGAGGCGCTTTCCCGGTTGACCGGCACTCTGGACGGCCTGAGCCCGCTGAAAGTGCTAGGCCGGGGCTATGCGCTGGCGCAGACAGAAGCTGGAAATCCCATCCGCAGTGTATCGGAGCTAAAAGAAGGAGAAGCCTTCCGGCTGCGTTTTGCAGACGGAGAAGCCCGTTGTGTGCGGATGGCAGAAAAGGAGGAATCCCATGAACCGTAAAATGAGTTATGAAGAAGCGCTGGCTAAGCTGAAAGAGATCGTGGCCCGGCTGGAAAGCGGGGAAGAAACGCTGGATGATTCCCTCAAACTGTTTGAAGAGGGAGCCAAGCTGTCCGCTTTTTGTTACGAGAAGCTGCAAAACGCCGAACAGAAGATCACGGAGATCACAAAACTGGAACAAGCAGCGGCGGAGTAGCCTCCGCAGGTGATACGCGGGGAAGCAGCATCAAAATTTGCAG
Organism: uncultured Clostridia bacterium; assembly: GCA_944380795.1. Taxonomy (GTDB): domain Bacteria; phylum Bacillota; class Clostridia; order Oscillospirales; family Acutalibacteraceae; genus Heritagella_A. The sequence goes on from CALWIS010000222.1 coordinate 2,909, forward strand.
TTGCTTTCCCGCGAACTACGGATTCCAAAGGGACTTAGTCCCTTTGGTGCAGGTTCAGGGGCGCATAGCCCCTGGCCGCTCTCCGCAGAGAGCGGAACCCCCAACCTGAAAGGCGCATTTTTGAAAAGTGAATTTGCAATCTTCCGGGGGAAGATTGCAAAGAGAAAAACTTTTTGTAAGAAAAAAAGTTTTTCTGCTTTGTTCCTGCTGCATCCCACCTCTGATTTTTCAAAGGAAAAATCAGAATGTGTATATTGGGTAAAATATAAATGTGGAAGTCTTTTAGGGGAAACCCCAGACGTGGGTTTCCCCTCGAAAACAGCCCACCGGGCTGTTTTCTCACCCTTTCCCGCGTGTTTGGAGTATAGAGTATTCCGCTCTCTGCGGAGAGCGGCCAAAAGGACGCTGCCCTTTTGGATTTCTCGCCACCTTTTATAAAAGGTGGACGAAAATTTTTGTGTCGCGGGAAAACAACAACGAACTATAAGTTACTTCCACGCGAACTTATTTGTGTAGTCTTTTTGTCTTAGGGGCTTATCGGCACGCTGTGGGCGCACGATACGCCCGTGAATATCCATGTCAAACAGGAGAAATCATGATGAATAAGCTGGAAATACAAAAAATCGAAACTGCATTACAGCAATATCTTCCGCAGGGAAAAGACCTGCGAAAAAACCTTTTTGAAAGTATGGAATATAGCCTCATGGCTGGGGGAAAACGCATCCGGCCCCAGTTGGTGCTGGAATTCTGCCGTGTGTGCGGCGGAGATACGGCAAAGGCCATACCCTTTGCCTGTGCCGTGGAGATGATCCATTCCTATTCCCTAATCCACGACGATTTACCCTGTATGGATGACGACGACCTGCGCCGGGGCAAGCCTACCAACCACAAGGTCTACGGCGAAGCCACCGCCCTACTGGCAGGAGACGCCTTGCTGACTTTGGCCTTTGAGACCATGCTTTCCCCTGCAAGTATTGCCGCTGTGGGAGCAGACCGTGCCGCCCGTGCCGCCGGAGAGCTGGCCCAAGCCGCTGGAGCCCGGGGTATGGTAGGAGGGCAGATTATCGATCTGGAATCTGAGGATAAGCAGGTGCCTTTGGAGGTTCTGGAAAAGATGGACGAGGGAAAAACCGGCGCGCTGATTCTGGCTTCCTGCCGCATGGGCTGTATTTTGGCCGGAGCCGGGGAAGAACAGCTGCGAGCCGCGGACGTGTATGCCCGTTCCATTGGACTGGCGTTCCAGATTGTGGACGACCTGCTGGATGTGACCGGTGACGCGGCTTTGCTGGGTAAGAATACCGGCATGGATTCAGAACGGGGAAAGAGCACTTATGTGAGCCTGCTGGGAGTGGAAAAGGCTCGGGAGACGGTGGAGCGCCTGACCCAAACCGCTGTGGATGCCCTTTCGGTATTTGGTGACAGCGCCAACGATCTGGCAGAGTTTGCTGTTTCCCTTTCCCACCGTGACCACTGATGGAGCCTTTGCGCTTTGTGGTGCCCGCCCATTGGGATGGCTCGCCGCTTAAAAATTTTCTCCGCCGGGAAGCTGGTGTCACGGCGCGTTTGCTGGCACGGCTCAAACGGGTGGAGGGCGGTATCCGCCTCAACGGGAATCCGGTGTATGTGATCGTGCCCATTCATACCGGAGACGTAGTGGAGTTGTTCCCTCCGGCAGGGGAAACGGCCGCCCCACCGGAAAACCTGCCTTTTCCGGTGCTTTATGAGGACGCGCATCTGCTGGCGGTGAACAAACCTGCCGGAATGCCGGTGCATCCCTCCCCGGGACATGACCGGGACAGCCTGCTCAACGCCTTTTCCGGCTGGCTCCAGCGGGAGAAGCGCCCGGCGTTTGCTTTTCGCCCCTTATATCGTCTGGACCGGGATACCACCGGCGTGCTTTTGTTGGCAAAAGATGGATATACCGCTGCCATTCTGCCCCAAAAAATTCAAAAAGAATATCAGGCGGTGTGTGAGGGAATCCTGAAAGGGGAAGGTATAATTCGCCTTCCCATCGGTCTGGAACCGGGAAGCCGTATCCGACGGAGTACCGGCATGGAAGCTGTAAATCCGGTGCCTGCTGTCACCCATTGGAAAGCACTGGAAAATGATGGGGAACACACTTTGCTCTCTTTTCGGCTGGAAACCGGACGCACCCATCAAATCCGGGTGCATATGGCGTCCATGGGCCATCCGGTTGCCGGGGACGACCTTTACAGCGGGAGCCGGGAGAAACTCCATAGACAGGCGCTGTGCTGCCGTTCGGTGGATTTATCGTGGGAGGATGCAGTGCGTATTTGCGTACCAGTCCCGGATGAATGGTGCAAAACATTCCCAAACTTGTTTCGGTAAAAGCAAAATCCGATGGATTCTGTATAAAACACACGAATTGTGCGGCGGTTTATGCCGGAAAAACCGGAAAGTTTATTCAGGAAACGGCTTGATTTCTGTATGTTTATGCGCTATAATCGGTCTCAGACATTAACTTGCTGCAATGATCTTGGGCATTTTTGAGTTGTGCTCTGAAAAGCCTTGCAGCGGAAAAGGGGTATTTACAAATGAAAAAAGCAAAAAGACTGGCGGCCCTGCTTCTGGCTGCCGGCATGATGGTAAGCATGGCTGCCTGTACTTCTGTATCTGACAGCAGCAGCTCCAACAACAGTTCTTCCAGCGACAGCTCCGCTTCCGGTGAAAGTTCTACCGGGGAAAGCTCTATTGACAAGATCAAGGCTGCTGGTAAGATCGTGATGGCAACCAATGCCCAGTTTGAGCCCTTCGAGTATATCGACGGCACGGACTTCAAAGGCATCGATATTGAGATCTCCCAGAAGATCGCCGACGAGCTGGGCGTAGAGCTGGAGATCCACGACGTAAAGTTTGAGTCTGTGATCGCAGAGATCACCACCGGTAAGGCCAATTTTGCTGCCGCTGGTATGTCGATTACCGAAGAGCGGTTGAAGAATGTGGACTTCTCCAATGAATATTTCTCCGCTACCCAGTCTATCGTGGTGATGAAGGAAGGTTCCTCCGTGGCAAAGCCTGAGGACCTGAAGGACAAGGTGGTAGGTGTTCAGACCGGTACTACCGCCGACACCTATGTGACCGACGAAAAGGGCGAGAACAATGTGGGCGTCAAGGAAGTAAAGCGCTATAATTCTTTTGTGGACGCTGCTAACGATCTGATGACCGGCCGTTTGGACGCTGTGGTCATGGATGATTTCCCGGCTACCAAGCTGGTGGAAAAGAACGCCGACAAGATCATGAAGCTGGATGACGAGCTGACTGGTGAAAAGTATGCGATCGCAGTTCCCAAGGGGGACAAAGAGATGCAGGATCTGGTGAATAAGGTTCTGGCTGACATGGAGGAGAGCGGCGAAATGGATGAGCTGCTCACCAAATATATTGGCGAAGAATAATCGTTCTTAAAAGCAGAAAAGGCGGCAGGGCAGACACTCTGCCGCCTCTGTTCTTATTATGATACAAAGGAGGAAGTCTTATGATGTCCTGGCTTACGGATATGTGGAACCGGTTTTATGACACGATGATCGTAGATGACCGGTATCTGCAGATCTTCTGGGGTCTGGGAAATACCCTATTGATTACCGTTTGCGCGATTTTGATGGGTACTGTTATCGGTACTATTATTGCCATGATTAAGGCCAAGGTTTTTAATCCCCGCAATATCGTGCTTAAGGCAATCGTCAAAATCCTCGATGTTGTTGGTAGTGTATATCTCACTATCATCCGGGGTACTCCCATGATTTTGCAGCTAATGATTATGTACTATGTCATCCTTACCAATATCACAAACGGTGTCACGGTGGCCTGTATCGCCTTTGGTATCAACTCCGGCGCGTATGTGGCGGAGGTTATCCGCACGGGTATTCTTTCGGTGGATAAGGGACAGATGGAGGCAGGCCGTTCTTTGGGTCTGACCCAGACCACTACCATGTTTAAGATTATCTTCCCCCAGGCACTGAAAAACGTGCTGCCTGCTTTGGGCAACGAGTTTATCGCCCTGCTCAAGGAAACTTCCGTTGCAGGTTATATCGGTATCCACGATCTGACTAAGGGTTCCGATATTATCCGCACCACTACATATGAGTCTTTTATCCCGCTGATCAGCGCCGGCTTAGTGTATCTGGTGCTGGTGGTAGGCTTGACCAGCCTGCTGGGCTGTCTGGAAAGGAGGCTGCGTAAGAGTGATATCCGTTAAGAATCTGGAAAAAGCGTTTGGTGAAAACAAGGTGCTTTGCGGCATCAATCAGGAGATCAAAAAGGGAGAAAAGGTAGTTGTGGTAGGACCATCCGGCTCCGGTAAAAGTACCTTCCTCCGCTGCTTGAACCTGTTGGAGCTGCCTACCGGCGGTGAGATCTGGTTTGAGGGCAACAATATCACCGACCCTAAATGCGACATCAACAAGCTGCGCCAGAAGATGGGCATGGTGTTCCAGCATTTTAACCTGTTCCCCCATCTAACGGTAAAAAAGAACATCACTCTGGCTCCCGTCCATCTTAAGCTGATGAGCCAGAAAGAAGCGGATGAACTGGCTATGCAGCTGTTGGCCCGTGTAGGTTTGGCAGAAAAAGCCGATGCCTATCCCAACCAGCTTTCCGGCGGGCAAAAGCAGCGTATCGCTATTGTCCGGGCTCTGGCCATGAAGCCGGATGTGATGCTGTTTGACGAGCCCACCTCCGCCCTTGACCCCGAAATGGTGGGCGAGGTATTGCAGGTTATGAAGCAGCTGGCCGAAGAGGGAATGACCATGGTGGTGGTCACCCACGAAATGGGCTTTGCCCGTGAAGTGGCTACCCGTGTTCTGTTTATGGATCAGGGACAAGTGTTGGAAGAAGCTCCTCCAGAGGAGTTTTTTGCCCATCCCAAAAATGCCCGTCTGCAGGATTTCCTTTCAAAAGTGCTGTGATAGGGCCATAAGTCATTTTGAGAAGTATATAATGGCAACGAGATCGGGTCTAAAAGGACTGTCGGATCTCGTTGCTTTTTTATTCCATGATAGAAGTTTTTTCGATAGGGAAAGTTCTCAAGTTAGGGCAGTTTTTTTGTTTTTTCAGAAATATGATTTTTAAAGCAGCCGGATTTATGGGAAAGATCAGGCGAATTTGTAACATTCGGCTCTTATTTTCTGATTGTAAAGGACGATATATATATTGAATTCACTTGAATAGCTTGTGATTTATCAGGTATCGGCAGTTTTGCATTGCATGGCTGCCGATATGGGAAAGATTGCCCCCATCTTTTGTGTACAGGAACGATGGCTGCTTTCATAGGCGTTGGATAATTCTCAATCCAATGCAGGGCTGTATCGAGTAAATAGCCGCAAGGAATCGAACGACCTAGTAAGGATGCCATCTCTATGTATGAAATTGGGAGAGGAGGAAAATTTATGTTTTCAGGTATCAATATTGACCGTATGATTTCTTCCAATGGGACAGTACTTTCCAAAAGTACAGTAACAGGATCTTCGGAATATATTAAGCATAACCGGCAAAATTATGACCAGTTTGAGCTTTCACAGCCGCCGCAGGGAGAGGAAAAGCAGTGTAAAGAGCTGGTAGCACAAATTTCAAGTGAAATACGCTCTCAGACTACCCGCGGGCAGCTTGCAGAAATAAAAGCACAAATCCAGGCAGGAACTTACCAGCCTGACCCGTATGAAATTGCCGCGCGGATGCTGTTGATCAAGAGGGAGGATGTTTAAGCACATGGAATATCAGGAATATCTGAACCTTCTTTCCAATCTGCTGCAGGAAATTGAGCGCCTTACCGAAATTGCTAGGAATAAGCAGGAAGCGGTGCAGGGGCATGATTTGGACCAGCTGAACGATTGTATCAAGCAGGAGCAGGCAATTTCTTTGCGATTGCGCGGGCTGGATCAAAAACGGGAAAAGATTCTTGCTGCGCTGGGCTTTTCTCAGATCACATTGCGGGAAATGCCGAATCATTGCCCCAAGGAATATCAAGGGGAGACCCGAACGTTTGCAGAACGTATATCCAGGGCATATCAGGTGCTGCAGAGCATACAATCGGCATCGCGCAGCATGATGGAGCATGATCTGCGTTTGATTCAAAAAGAATTAGAGAGCCGGGGCATTGACCCGGAAATGGACGAAAATTATCAGCATATGCCTGGCGCGCAGCCGCCTGAAATGCGTACAGACTTTAGAGCCTAAGGAGGATTTTTTATGAGCACTTTTGGTTCCCTCACTACCGTCCGGCTTGGCATTTATGCCGCACAGAAGGGCCTGGATGTAACGGGAAATAATATTACCAACATCAATACCAACGGATATACCCGCCAGCGTCTGGATCAGGTGAGTTTGTACTCCAGCGCGGCGGATAAATCTGCTTCTCAGTATAACGTGCGTGTAGGACAAGGCGCGGTCATCAGTGGTTTGAGCCAGCTGCGCGACCCGGGCTTGGATATTTCTTACCGCAATGCCGTCGCCAATGTGGGCTCCGCCGACCAGAAACTCGCCGGCTTGGAAAAGCTGGCCGATATTCTGGATGAAGTGGGAAAAGGCGATGGAGAGCAGGATGACGGCGTGATTCTCAACCAGATGAACGATCTGCGCGACCTGATCAACCAGGCTATCACCAACGGTATCACGGATTATGAAGGCGCTATCAAATCTTCTGCTACCTCATTGGTCACCCTTCTTAATCAATATGCTGACGATTTGCAGACGCTGCAGGGTACCTTTGAGACATACTTAAATCAGGATGTGGACCGGGTAAACCGGATCCTCAACGATTTGCGAGACCTGAACCTCCAGATTCGGGATGCCGATATCCGTCAGGACCCGGCGCTGGAGCTGCGGGATGCCCGTAATTTGCTGCTGGATGAGCTGAGCCAGTATATGAAGATCGATGTAACATACTCTATGGAGGATGCGGGCGCAGGTCTTATGCTGGAGAAGATGACGGTCTCTCTTGGCACAGGAGATAAGCATACGCTGGTGGAGGGCGAATATGCCACACAGCTCTCCGTCGACAATCAGAATAATAATTATGATATCGTTCTTTCTGCTTTGCAGGATGAAGATGGCCAGACAATGACCGGCTCTAATTCGGTTACCTTGGAAGACACCGAGATGTATGGTTCCCTCCAGTCCCTTCGTGAGCTGCTTACCGAAAAGGGCGAGTATGCCGATGCTACTACTTTGGCCCAAGACCCCAATGCAGGCACAAAGCGGGGAATCCCCTATTATATTGCTGCTCTGGATAATTTTGCCAGAGAGTTTGCGGAGCAAATGAACAAGCTGAATAATACCCAATTACCTGGTGCGGGCAATCTGTTCAGCAATAGCGGTAATGGGGACGACGCCACCGGTATTACAGCCTCTAATATTTCGATCTCCAAAGGCTGGACAGAAGGAACTGTTTCTATGCAGACTACTGCGGATAAAAACGCCTCCAGTGATGATCGTACACGGTTGGCTGAATTTTTGAACTTGTTCAGTAAAGATTATGAGTTTGAAACAGGGGCGGGGACCATTGGAGAAGCTACTCCCTACAAGGGCAGCTTTGAAGATATGCTGCTCCATATCCAGTCCACTTTGGCGGAAGACCAGATGGCTACTACCACGGTTTTGAACAACTACGCGATTACAGCGGATTCTATCGGTTCGGATCGGGAGAGTGTTTCCGGTGTGGACTTGAACGATGAGGCTACCAGTTTGATGGTGTATCAGAAGGCTTATACTGCCGCCTGCCGCGTGATGACGGCAATGGAGCAGGTTTTGGATACTTTGATCAATGAAATGCTGATTTAATAGGAGGGGAGGACCAATATGATCCGTGTTACTACAAACAGCAGCCTGCAGATGTATAAATCCAATTTGATGAATACGACTAACGGGCTGAATAATGCTATGACAAAGCTTATGACCCAGCGTAATTTTAACTCTTATGCCTCCAATCCGGCAGCAGCAACCAGAGCTTTTAAAATCCACAGCTCTTTGAATGCTACCAGAGTGCAGAGCACCAATAATGAGACCGTTAAAAATAAATTTGATACCGCCTATAGCACTTTGAATATTGTGGTTGGCGATATTGCCGACAGTTTGGGAAAAATTCCCGCCTTGGAGGGACTCAATGGCCCCAACGAAACGAATGTTAACGAATTGGGTGGAGTGTTAAGAAGCGGAGCGGAAGCTATCGTTCAAAGCATGAATGCGCAATACGATAGTAAATTCCTTTTTGCCGGCACCGATTCCGCCAATCCTCCCTTTGCGATTGTGGAAGAAAATGGAAAAAGCTATGTTACCTATCGTGGGATTAAAATCGATGATCCGGTTTCTTTGAAAGAAGAATATCGGGATGCGGATGGCAATCCAATCCCAAGAGATCCTAGTGATCTCAATAAGGGCAATATGACCAATGAAGAAGTTTTGGAAATGTGGAGCAAGGAAGAGCAGTTTGTAGATATTGGCCTGGGCTTTAAAACGGATGAAAATGGGAATGTGATCGGATCTACTGCCTTTAATTCCGCTATTTCTGGTATCGATATCCTTGGTTATGGAATGGATGAAGACGGCGACCCTAAAAATATGATCTCCATTATGCTGGGGCTTGCTGATATTTTTGAGAGCTATAATGATGAAACAGGCAGCTGGGCCAATGAGGGTGACTATGAAAAGGCAGAGCAGCTTGTCGATAAAATGCAGGCCTCTCGGGATGAGGTTACCAAAAATTGGTCGGAGCTGAGCGCACAGACTAAGTTTTTGAACACCAATGCAACCCAGCTGAAATCCCAGTTTGATTCTTTGGACACGGAGCGCAGCACCATTGAGGATATCGATATAGTGGATGCGATTATGGAACTCTCTTGGGCGCAGACCTGTTACAGCGCTGCGCTGCAGGTAGGTACCAATGTGATTCCTCAGTCGCTGATGGATTACTTAAAGTAATTTAACGGCTTTGGCCGTAATTTATGTTGGAGAAAGGAGTAAGGTTATGTATCCTTTAATTGAAATCAAGACTGTACCGATTGAGCTTCAAATGAAGGTTACACCGGCCCATTTGGAGTATAGCCGGGGGACGGCTCAGGTAGAGATTCGTAGAGATCAGGGAGGGCTCAACATTCGCAGCCAACCTATTCAAGTGAATATCGATACCTTTGAAGCGAGAAATTCGGTGGTTCCCACTACCATGCGGAGTATTGAACAGCAGGCCCAGCGCGGAAATCAAAGCGTTTATGAGGCCACTGCTACTATTGCTCGGGAGGGGAAGATGATGATGGAAGCGAAGCCCGGTGAAGATGTGATCCCGCAGTTAGCAAGACAGCAGACTTTGGGACAGCTTTCCCAGGTAAACATCAGTTTCATCCCGACCACTGGTGCTGATATTTCTTGGAGTGGTGGAGATATTCAAGTTCAATATCAAATGGATAAACTGAACTTTGATTGGCATATGCAGGATATGTCCTTCACCTTTGTTCCTGGTGATATTGAGATCTCCGTAACACAGCAGCCAGACGTTATTATTAAATACGTAGGTGGGCCGCTGTATGTGCCGCCGTCATCTGACCCGAACTATGAACCGTTGGATGTAAAAGCCTAATAGGAGGCGTTTTATGCAGCTTCAAACCAAGTATTTTGGGAAAATCGAGTGCCAGGAAGAAAAGGTACTGCATTTTCCCAGAGGGTTTTTTGGCTTCGAAACAGAAAAGGAGTTTTTGCTGCTCCCTTTTGAGGGAAGCGATGAAACATTACTCTGTTTCCAAAGCGTCCAAACTCCATCGTTGGCGTTTATTGCCATGAACCCCTTTTCCCTGCATCCCGGATATGCTCCCCGTTTGGTACAGGAGGATCTGGATTTTATGCAGGTTTCTCAAAGTGAGGATCTGTGTTATTACGTGTTGTGTGCCGTAAAAAATCCGGTTTCTGAAAGTACTGTGAATTTAAAATGTCCTGTTGCGGTAAACCCGGATATTTGCCGAGGTGTTCAGGTGATCTTAGATACGGATGAATACCATATGCGCCACCGCTTGGCCGAATTCCAAATGAAGGGGAGTGATGGTTCATGCTGATCCTAGGAAGAAAGCCAGGCGAAAGCCTGCTCATTGGGGATCAGGTGACTATCACGGTACTTTCGGTGGAGCCGGGAGGGAATGTGAGTTTAGGCATCGACGCTCCACGGGAAATGCTCATTTTGCGCAAAGAGCTGCAGCAAGCCGCTTCCTTTAACCGGGAATCGGCGGATGTGAAGGCTTCTGCGCAGATGATAGACGCCTTGGAACTGGTGCTTTCCCATCCCAATGACAAGCAGCAGTGAAAAGAGGTGAGGTTTTATGGAGTTTATGGATTCCATTGCAGCGATGTCCATGTCTTTGTCTGCGGCAAAATTGCAGCAGAGTTATTCCATTTCCCTTTCCAAAAAAGCGATGGATACCCAGGAGCTTGCTGTGCAGGAAATGCTGGAAATGATGCCGGAAACCCCGGCCCCTGTAGAAAGTTCCAGTATTATTGATGTGTATGCCTGAATTACAAAAATAAGAAAAAATTTTTAAAAATTCCCTTATCTTTTACAAGGGAAGGCCGATATAGTAAGTGTAAGGAAACAGAAACATAGTTTCCGGGTTCCTAAATATAGGAACCAAAATGAATTAGGTTCGCACAGGCAGCCCCCTTTGCGGGAACGCCTGTAAGAATAATATTATAGCCGGCCGGGAAGGAACCCTGCCGGGGATTCACAAAAGGAGAAATGATTTATGAGAATCCAGCACAACATCATGGCTATGAACGCCTACCGCAACTACACCACCAACACCAGCGCTCTGAGCAAGAACCTGGAAAAGCTGTCCTCCGGTTATAAGATCAACCGTGCAGGCGACGACGCCGCCGGTCTGGCTATTTCCGAGAAGATGCGTGCTCAGATCACCGGTCTGGAGACTGCTCAGAAGAACGCCAAGGACGGCATCTCTCTGGTGCAGACTGCTGAAGGCGCCCTGACCGAAGTGCACGACATGCTGAACCGTATGGTGGAGCTGGCTGACCAGTCCGCTAACGGCACCTACGACGACACCACCGACCGTGCAAACCTGCAGAAGGAATTCGACCAGCTGAAGAGCGAGATCGACCGTATCGCCGATTCCTCCAACTTCAACGGCATTAAGCTGCTGGACGGCTCCTTGAAGGCCGGCACCGAGTTGGATACCTACAGCGCTGAGCTTGTTTCGGCTGCTGCTGGTTCAAAAGTGGGCGTGGATCTGACTGTTCAGGGCAACGGAGACTTTAAGAAGATTACCTTTGCTGTAGCTTCTAATGCTGCTAAGGCCTCCATTGCTTCCACTGGTGTAACCGTTACCTTGCAGAAGGGCCACACCTATACTGCTGCTGATATTCAGGAGGTGATTACCGCTGCTGCTGCTGCTGTAAAGAGTTCTACAGGAGCCGCATCCGCGGTTAAGGCTGTGGCTGGTGCATTGGAAGAAGCTACTGTAAGCGGCAGCGATATTGTGGTTGGTGCCAACGGTGCAGCACCGGCTACGGCTTCTGTTGCTGCTGCTGTAGACAAAGGTAAGGATCTGACTCTGCAGATTGGCGATACCAGCGATGATTACAACCAGCTGAATGTTTCCATCCAGGATATGCATGTGGAGGAGCTGGGCCTGACCGATATTAAGATCAGCGACCAGACCAGCGCACAGGATGCTGTGAAGGCTATCAAGACTGCCATCAATACGGTTTCCTCCGTTCGCGGTGATTTGGGTGCAACCCAGAACCGTCTGGACCACACCATCAACAACCTGTCCGTAATGCAGGAGAACATCCAGGATGCAGAGTCCACCATCCGCGACACCGACGTTGCCGACGAGATGATGGCTTACACCAAGAACAACATCCTGGTGCAGTCTGCTCAGGCTATGCTGGCTCAGGCCAACCAGATCCCGCAGGGCGTTCTGCAGCTCCTCCAGTAATTTGGATGCAGGTTCTCCCCAACGGGAAACAGTGTATTTGTAATCTACAGAAAGGGGTCGGGCAAGTTGTCCGCCCCCTTTTTCTATTTTTATTCGGAGGTGAACCCATTCATGACGGCGATTGAAATCGCACGGCGGTTTGCAGAACTTGGGGAAACAGAAGAGGCGCAAAAGGCCTATATGGTTTTCCTGTATCAAAAAGAAGAAAAAGACCCTAAAGAAGAACTGGAAGCGGCCAGCTATATCTTTTTCTCTCATGGAAATTATGAAGTTGCGTATACATCTTTTGTTTCGCTGTATAACCGGGGGCTTTTTCAGGAAGAACTCATGAACCTGATATTACAGGCTTTTTATCTTCCCAATGTGGAAAAGCTGAAAAAGCAATACGAAGAAAACTGCCGGGTGCTGGAAGGATATCCCTATTTTTTCCGGCAGGAATTCCCGGATTTTGATGATCTGCCGGTGCTGTTCTTTCCGTTCAACGAGAAGGGGTTCCTGCCATTTTATCAAGACGAAAACCGCTTTGGGGAGTATGTGAACTTTAATAGGCCGGTAATTGACCGGTATTTCTTTAAAGATTTGGAAAAACCTATTTTTGCAGAGGATGTATACTCCCAATATCAGTTGGAGTATTTAAACGATAATGTCCGGAAAAGTGAATGGGTGGCAAGGGAAAACCACATTTATCTCCACTACACCCACTGGAAGACCTTCTGTTCCCATCTCCAGTGTCTTGCGCTCAAAAAGCTTTTAAAAGATGAAAAGTTTGTGTTTTTGATTGAGGAAGAGGGAAGCCAATACCCCATTGATTTTAAAGAGCGGTTTGGCATTGATTACAGCCAGTATCCTGTAAAACCTATTGGTATCCAGGAAGTAAACCGGATGATCTGGCACACGCAGCTTTCCTCTCATAACGGCGGCGATTTCTTTAATGAGATCTTTTACGGCCATCCCAACCTGCTGGCCTATGAATCCTTAATGTTTGAGAGCATTAGTGAGATGGTAAAGGGACTGCGGAAAAAGCGCCGAGTGCGCGATCTTAACGATAGTTTACAGCGGGAGCTGGCCCAGATCCCCAATCCCACCTATAAAGATTGCTTAGTGGCCTACTTTTTGAATAATGAGGCCATGCATCGTGGCTTGGACCCTAATTCCCGTATTACGCCGGCACTGTTTTTCCAGCCCCACTTTTATAATATTTTGTGTGAACTACATTTGGATGAAAAGCAGAAGTATGCGGTACTGTCTGCGGATTCCTATGAAGAGGTAAAGCGTTCCCCTATTTTTCGTCAGTTTAAGTATATCAAGACCTTTACCCCTATGCGCCGTATTACTACCAGTTATGGTGCCACAGTGCGGTTTATGTTGAATATGGTGGAAGAGGCCTCAGATAATGCACAGGTAGTAAACGATGCCTTTACACAGCGTTTGCTGAACCGCACTTTTATGGCTGATCCCGACGACCGGCTGTATCAGGATAGCGTGCTGGTACGGTTTGAGGATGGAAAGCTGAATCCAAAAGCTACCTTTACGGCTTTAGCGGAGTTTTTGGATATCCCCTATACAGAAAGTATGACGTACTGCTCCGGCGCCACAGGTATCAACCCGGAATCCCTAAAGGGCAATGATTTGGGATTTGATCCGGCAGCCATTTACCGTACCTATGATGATTATGTAAATGATGATGACCGGGCGATATTGGAGTACTTTATGCGGGATGCCTATCAGCATTATGGCTATGACTTCCATTATTACAAGGGAGAACCGGTAGACGAAGCATGGGTAGAAGAAAAACTAAAAGGTATGCATCATTTGGATTCTATTATTGAAAAAACCCATTTTGAGTATTTGATGGAAAGCCTCGAAAAGCAATTTGCGGTGATTTCTGATGGCAAGCAAATGGAATGTGAGAAAGATTGCCGGGAAGCAGCCCAGAATCAGGTGAAAAAATTCGCAGAAAACCGGAAAAATGTTTTGAAAGTATTATTGCGTGATCTACAGTTTATCAATTCTCAAGGCCAGCCCCTACAGCTGATGAAGCCCTTACAGTTAGACCCTGAACTGCTGGAACAGCCCCTTTACCACTAAAAACGGAGGAATGCAAAATGGAAAATAAAGGCACCGTTTATTTTTTCACCGGCCTGTCTGGCGCGGGAAAAACCACCTTGGGCGGGCTGTTTTGCCGCCGCTTGAAGAATACCAAGCCCAATGTGGTATATTTGGATGGCGATGAGATCCGCCCTGTGTTTGGTGAGGACAGCGGATATACCCAAGAAGAGCGGCTCCGCTGGGCGGGCCGTATTTTCCGAGTGTGTAAAATGCTGTCTGACCAGGGAATCGACGTGGTGTGCTGTAGTATCGCCATGTTTGAATCGGTACGGCAATGGAACCGAGAAAACATCCAGAATTATAAAGAAATCTATATCCGAGTAAATAAGGAAACTCTCCTTGCCCGGAACCAGAAAGGCCTTTATACTTCTGGGCGTAATGTGGTGGGGATCGATATCCCCTTTGATGAGCCGAAGCATCCTGATTTGGTGATCCAGAATGATGGGGAGAAGGACCCTCTCACCTTAGTGGAGGAGATCGAGCAGGTCCTGTATCCCTATATTGTGGAGAACCCGATTGATAACCGGGCTTATTGGAACCAATATTATTCCAATAAGGTGTGTGCAACTCATCCTTCTCCTTTTGCCAATTATGTTTCTACTTTGGTGGAACCCGGAAGAAAAATGGTGGAATTGGGCTGCGGTAATGGTCGAGATGCTGTGTTTTTTGCCCAAAAGGGGATGCAGGTAACTGCCCTCGACCTTTCCGAAGCGGCAATCCAAGATTTGAACCAGCGGGGAATCGAGAATGCCCAGTTTATCTGCGGGGATTTTGTCAACTGGGAAGGGTATACCCCGGAACAGTATGACTATGCCTACAGCCGGTTTACGATTCATTCTATTAACCAAAATCAGGAGCATCTGCTGATTCAAAAGGTCTACACCACCCTCAAGGCAGGGGGGAAATTCTTCATTGAAGTTCGCAGTATCCATGACCCACTGTGCGGAAAAGGGGAAGCTTTGGAGCGGAATGCCTTTTTCTATGATAACCATTACCGCCGGTTTATCGTATTGGAAGAATTGAAGCAAACTCTGGTGCAATGTGGATTTTTAATCGAGTACGCAGAAGAAAAAACGGGATTTGCTCCTTATGGGAACGATGACCCACCGGTAATCCGGGTAGTAGCTGTTAAGCAAAAAGAGGCGTGTCATGAAGTATAAAGTAGATCTGCATACCCATACTACTGCGTCGGATGGGCAGTATGCCCCTGCTAAACTGGTAGAGCTGGCGCAAAAAGCGGGAGTCCAATATCTAGCAGTTACCGATCATGATACTGTGGATGGAGTGGAAGAGGCCGTCACAGCTGGAGAAAAGCAGGGCATACAGGTGCTGCGTGGAGTAGAGCTGGGCGCTAGTGAAGATCGCAATCTTCATATTTTAGGGTTGGGACTCCAATCGGGATCCACTCCGCTGGGAGAGTTATGCGAGACCCTACGAAAAAGTCGGGATGAGAGGAAATATCGGATCATCTCTTTTTTAAAAGAAAAAGGGGTGGAGATTTCTTTGGAAGAAGTGGAGGCATTGGCAGGAGGCAAAGTGGTAGCTCGCCCACATTTTGCTCGAGTAATGCTGCAACATGGTTATGTATCTACCACAAGAGAAGCCTTTGACCGATATTTGGATACCGATGAATATCAACGTATCGAACGCTTTAAAGCAGGGGCTGCACAATGTATTGAGGCAATTCATCAGGCAGGAGGAAAGGCAGTATTTGCCCACCCCTATCAGCTCCAATATGAAGAAAAGCAGTTGGAAAATATGGTGTGTAGCCTTAAGGAGTATGGCATTGACGGTATGGAGTGCTATTATCCAAAGCATACACCGGAAATGGTGGAGCAATACCTCCAGCTAGCTAAGAAGTACAATCTGCATGTTACCGCTGGAAGTGATTTCCACGGTGAACAAGTGCATCCGGATATGCCCTTAACCCCTATTTCTTTGGAAATCGAATGGATTTTCCAGTAAATCCCCAATATATAATTCGGATATTTTTAGAAGGATAACCGTGCAAATTTCCTCTTTTGAGGGGAATTTGCCGGTTATTTATCTTTGCATTTTAACTTTTTAAAAAATTTTTCTTAACTTTTAGGAAATAAGGTCGAAATAAATATATAGAGAAGTATTCCATCATATGGAAGGAGTCTGAGGAATGAAAACAATTAAACAAAAGATTTTGGCCAGTTTCTTAATACTGGTCGGTGTAGCGGTAGTAATTTGTGGAGCAGTTGGGATTTTAACCAACTATACAAGCGCAAATTCTATGATGGAAAAGGCATTAGAAGCTACAGCTCCTTTAGCCGCTGGACGTGTGAGTCATGAACTTGCGCAATATAAAAACATGGTAGAAAACCTGGGTATAGAGTCTCGGCTAAGTGATGAAAAGGTTTCTGTTGCTGAAAAGCAGGAAATTGTAAATAGCTGGGCAAAAAAGTATGGAATGGTAAGAGGTAATCTTCTGGACCAAGCAGGTAACAGCCTTTTTGACGGAAATAGTTATGCTGACAGAGAATACGTTCAGGGTGCGTTGGCAGGAAATGTCAGTATTTCTACTCCCACTATCAGTAAGATTACAGGAGAACTCAGCATCATGGTGGCTGCTCCTGTTCGCGCGGATGGAGAAAGCGATGGCGCTGTGGTAGGTGTTGTCTACATGGTTCCTACTGAGACTTTCTTGAATGATATTATGGCAACGATTCATGTAAGCGAAAATAGCGGTGCCTATATGATTAGTTCTGATGGCACTACAATTGCAGATACCGTGATGGAAACAGTTGCAGTTGAAAATATTGAAGAAGAAGCTAAAAGCGATTCTTCCCTCAGCCGGCTGGCTGCTATCCATGCTGACATGCGTGCAGGCAATTCTGGATTTAGCAGCTATAGCATAGACGGTGTAGAGAAATGTTTGTCTTATGCACCAGTATCAGGTACAGATGGTTGGAGTATTGCGATTACCGCACCTGTCTCTGATTTTTTGGGTGCTACCGTTAATAGTATCATTTTGATTTTGATTTTGCTAGTAGCCATTATTATAGTATCTGTGATTGTTGCGATTTCTATGGCTAACAGCATTGGCAATCCCATTAAGGCGTGTGCACAGCGTTTGCGCTTGCTGGAAGAGGGCGACCTTACTTCTCCCAGTCCGGTTTATAACCGAAAGGATGAGATTGGCACCCTTTCTAATGGTACCAAACATGTGGTGGATACCTTACAAGGCTTGATTGGGGATATCCGTTATCTTCTGGCCGAAATGGCAGACGGCAATTTCAATGTTCGTTCTAAGAACTATGATTTGTATTTGGGCGATTTCTCAGCTTTGTTGGATTCCCTGCGTAAGATCAATCAAAAGTTGAGCCAGACAATGTATCAGATCAATCTTGCTGCCGATCAGGTTTCTTCTGGAGCGGAGCAGGTTTCTTCTGGTGCACAAGCACTGGCACAGGGAGCCACAGAACAGGCAAGCGCTGTACAGGAACTGTCTGCTACCATTGCAGAGATTGACAGCGGAGCAAAGGAGAATTCTGGTTCTGCAAAACAAATGAAGGAGATGTCCGATCAGGCGGGCAATCAGGTGTCCTTCTGTCACGACAGAATGGCAAATCTGAAGAATGCCATGTCAGATATTTTGACCAGCCACCAAGAGATTGACCAAATCATCGCAACTATCGAGAATATTGCATTCCAGACCAATATTCTGGCCTTGAATGCGGCAGTAGAAGCTGCTCGCGCAGGCGAAGCTGGAAAGGGCTTTGCTGTAGTGGCTGATGAAGTCCGTGATCTGGCTTCTAAATCCGATCAGGCTTCTAAGCAAACTAAGGAAATCATCGAGCGTTCTACACAGTACGTAAATGTTGGTAATGATTTGATGGCCGATGTGGACAAGGCTTTGGATGAGACGGAGACTCTGACCAGTGGTCTTATTGATAAGATCAATGCGTTGGCCGAGAACATTGTGTCTGAAGCAGAATCTGTTAACCAGGTTACGGATGGTACAGAGCAGATTTCCAGCGTGGTGCAGACCAACTCTGCAACTGCTGAGGAAAGCGCTGCAGCCAGCGAAGAGTTGTCCAGTCAGGCACAGCTTTTGAAGGAATTGGTTGGTAAATTCCGTCTCCGTAAAGAAGATGGGGATATGAACGATAACGATGTTTCCGCTATGAATTCCTAAAATAACAAGAACAAAAAAGTGCAGTGGAGTTTGAAAAATCCCCTGCACTTTTCTTTGTCATATTTCCATAAATAGATTTTTATTGTTGATTCTGCACCTAAAGTTTCTATAGCTTAGAGTGGGTAATGGTACAGCAAGAATTACGGATACTCCGCTTATGTAAAAAAAGTGGTGTGGCTATTAATTTTAGCCACACCACTTTTTTTATGATGTTAGAATGAATAAACCAATAAATCGTTTTATTTTCCGGATTTCAAATGTGTCATCAACACGCTGGCAATATTTTCGCAAGAAGCCTGTATTTCAACAGCACCAATATCATGAGCAACCATAGGCATGCCATAAACCACGCAGGACTCTTTATCTTGCCCGATCGTATAAGCACCTGCCTTGCGCATTTCCAGAAGCCCCTGCGCGCCATCACGGCCCATTCCGGTCATGATAATGCCTACCATATGGCATTTAACAGCAGAAGCCATAGAAGAAAACAAGGAATCTACAGAGGGGCGATGACCGCTGACTTTTTCACCTGGGAAACAAGATACTGTATAGCGTTCTCCCATGCGTACTACTTTAACTTGTAGATCAGCTGGAGCAATCAATACCAGACCAGGACGGATCTCATCTCCATTTACAGCCTCTCGAACCTCCATTTTACAAAGGCGATTCAATCTTTCGGCGTACATTTTTGTGAATCCAACAGGCATATGCTGTACGACCACCATGCCGGGAATATCAGCCGGCAACCGCTTTAACACATCTAAAGTAGCCTCTGTGCCGCCAGTAGAAGCACCCAAACCAATAATTGTATGGTTTTTGTAGTTGCTATGAGTGAAAATAGAAGAGGACAAAGAGGAAGCGGGTTTAGCAATAGGCGCTGCGGGAGCAGCTGGAGCTGTTGTTAAAGGACGGCGGCGCACTTTTGCATAGGAAGCCACCGTAATTTTCTGTGCCAACGCATGAAGAAAAGATTCACGATTAGCAGTTCCATCTGGCTTGCGCACAAAATCAACAGCGCCTGCCTCCAAAGCATCGAAAACGCGCAAATTGAGGGAAGAAACCAAAATCACCGGTATAGGATTCTGAGGTAAATACTGCTTTAGAAAATCAATACCGCTCATTCCAGGCATTTCCACGTCCATGGTGACTACGTCCGGCTTGAGTCGAGCGATCTTGTTTTTGGCATCTAAAGCGTTGATAGCATAACCAACGATCTCTATCCGGGATTCCGAAGAAAGCCCATTCATAATTATCTGGCGAGCTACGGCAGAATCATCTACCACCAGCACGCGAATCTTTTTATCTGACTGCATAGAAATCCATCCCTTTTTATAAAGTCATATAATACGGGTCCCTTTATTTTTTTTGATAAACGGCTGGGGCCACCATACGGAAGAGAGGTGTTTGCCCCAATGATTCCGAGTGGCTGATAAAAAGATAGGAAGAGGGGAGCATGGCATCGTAAAAACGTTTTACCAAAGCATCACGTGTCTCAGCGTTAAAATAGATCATCACGTTTCGACAGAAAATAACATCAAATTTCAAACGGAACTGAATGGGATCCATCAAATTAAAAGTACGGAAAATCACGTTGCTCTTAATTTTGGGAACGACCGAATACATTCCAGAAGCAGCATCTGGCTTAAAATAGCGGTTGATCCACTCTTGCGGCATATCAGCAGGTTTTTTATACAGACCGGCCTGCGCTTTGGCAAGAGCTTGCTGCGAAATATCAGTTGCCAATACTCGAGTATCCCATTTAGATGCTTCAGCACCAAAAAATTCTTTTAGGTAAATCGAAAGGGTATAAGGCTCTTCTCCGCTGGAACAGCCAGCGCTCCAAATAGAAAGCACACGGTTCCCTTGATGACGGCGTACCAGTTGTGGC
The DNA here is from genome assembly GCA_944380795.1 of uncultured Clostridia bacterium. GTDB lineage: Bacteria > Bacillota > Clostridia > Oscillospirales > Acutalibacteraceae > Heritagella_A. The sequence continues at coordinate 23,010 of CALWIS010000222.1, forward strand.
AAAACCGTATTTTGAAGGTAAGAAAAATGATCCTTTTCCCGAAGAAAAAAAGTATAGTTTGTAGTAAGTTTATTGATTAGTAATTCAATATCAGAACTATCCTTTTTCGTAAGCAGATGCTCCAAAAAAGCATGGAAATTTTCGTAGCCTAAAGTTCGCAAAGAATGAGATAAACGACTAGATATCAGCTGCCGTTTTTTGCTTAAGTCTATCCCATATTCTTTTTGGAGGAAGTTGACCATCCTCTTAAAATCTTCATCGGAGATTTCCATATTGTTAAATAGTATATCTCCCAAGGATAAGCCCTCCTTTATTTTCATAAAAGCACACAAATAAAACCAAGCAAAATGCAGGCCTTATCTATTGAACTAACCCGCACATGCACAAAAGTACTTGTATGTTTTTACGGCTGGTTTAAAATTTGAACGCAATCAAATACCAGCATCGTTTGTTTGTCGGGAAGAGAGCAAATACCGGAAACCAGCCCCTGCGTTTTCTGGGCAGGATCAATACGGATCGAATCCTTTTCAATATCAATCATCTTCAATACAGAATCAATGAGGATTCCAACCAGTGTGTCGTTAATATTGAGGATGATCGTACATTCATTGTGCTCCCCAGAATATCCCAGCAGTGTGCGGGTATCCACAATGGGGATGATCTGACCACGAAGATTGATAATACCTTTTATGTAATCGGGAACCAGAGGAAGCTTGGTAATGGCGTGATGAGTAATAATCTCTACGACATATTCGGAAGAAACTCCAAACAGCAGCTGTGCGGAGGTAAATAAAAGGTATTTTTCAGTTTGGACCTCCTGGTTTTCCAGTAGTTCCTCCATATCCTCTGAATTATCGATAGCAAACAAAACATCCTGTTCCAAAAAAATCCCTCCTGAGTAGAAGCTTACATAGCGTTATATGCAAGAATAAGTATCGGTGTATAAATAATCGTTACGGCTTATACAGGTTGGCAACATCCAAAATGATGCTGATATTGCCATCGCCCATGATCGTACAGCCGGCGATACCACTGCGCTTAATATTAAAGGTGTTGAGATAGCTGGGCAACGGCTTTACAACTACTTGCTGTTCCCCACAAAGCTTATCTACAAACAGGCAGTAAGAAAGATCTCCAGACTCCAGCCACATGAGGATACCATCTTGTACATCGGTTACGCCTTCGTCCATTTGGAAGAGGTCGCGCATTCTGACTACCGGATAGAACTCACCCATGCACTTAAATACTTCACCGCCGGAAGCATCATGGATAATATCGTTGGTTGTGATCTTGAAGGACTGCCGGATGTTGTGAATGGGGATAGTAAAGGTGTAGGTGCCTACTGCAACTTCCATGCCGTCCATAATAGCCATGGTCAGAGGGATTTTCAGGGTAGTGGTCATTCCCTGGCCCGGTTCGGAAGTGATGTTGATAACGCCGCCAACATCTTCCACGTTCCGCTTTACTACATCCATGCCAACACCGCGGCCGGAGAATTCGGTTACCTCAGTATTGGTAGAGAAGCCGGGCTCCATGAGGAAGCCCAAGATATCCCGGTGAGAATATTCCACATCGGGATAGGCGATGCCATTGTTAATTGCCTTTTTCAGGACGGCATCATAATTGACACCGCGCCCGTCATCAATGATCTCGATAATGACTTCACTGCCCGTATGCCGTGCAGAAAGAATGATCTCACCCACTGGGTTCTTTCCAGCGTTAATGCGCTCTTCTTCAGTGTCTTCAATGCCATGGTCCATGGAGTTACGGACAATGTGCATAATGGGGTCAGCAATGCTGTCTACGATAGTTTTGTCTACTTCGGTATCTTCGCCTACCAGAGTCAACTTTACTTCTTTGCCCAGCTTTTTGCACATATCCCGCACAATGCGGTGCATCTTCTGGAAGGTGCTGGATACCGGAACCATGCGCAGAGACATGGAAACGTCCTGCAGTTCATCGGTAAGCTTGCGCAGCTGACGTGCAGATTTCATGAAGGTGTCCAGCTTCAATCCCTTCAAATCGGGGGAAGAGGAAACCATCGATTCTGTAATTACGATCTCTCCCACAACAGCGGCCAACTGGTCTAGCTTGCTCAGATTTACACTGATCAGGCTTTCCTTGTGGTGGCGGTTGTTATCTTGGGAAGGCGCAGTAGACTTCGGCGCCTCTTTTTGAGGAGCAGATTGAGCAGCAGGAGCCTTAGAAACTGTTTCTGCAGGTGCTGCAGGGGGAGTTTCAACAGGTTCGCAGTCTACCGTTTGATAGGTACGAACAAAGCCGGATTCCGTAACGGTATGGATAGCGGAATCACGATCTTCCTGCCGGACAAAGCAGAGCAAAAAGCCTTTTTCAATAATTTCAGCAGCAGTAGATGGATCGGACTCTACCCCTTTAGGCTCAAAGGTAAAGCTATCTTCCTGACAGAAAGAACGGATCTCGTTTACCAGCATAAAGGCCCGCAGGTTTTCCATTCCACAGTCTTCATCAAAGAAAACGTGAAGCCCATAGGGGAACTGGGGATCCACCGACGGTGTGGGAATCGCAGGGGTTTCTGGTGCTGCTTGCGCGGCGCCTTCTGCCGATCCTTCCGCGGTGTCTTTCCCTTGAATTTGCTGGATGAAAGTATTAATTTTCTGCAGCAAACTGTCGATATTATCAGTGAGGGGTTCCGCGTTTTGCAGGTGGTCAATTTCCTGACGGAAGAAGTCAATGCTTTGGAACAAAAGATCAAACAGATCCGAACGCTTCTCTTCCGGCACGATATCGATAGAGGTATCGCGGATAATGGAGAAGAGGTCTTCTACCCGATGAGCGATCGTCATCAGGGAGTTGTACTCCATCATGGCGCTAGAGCCTTTGATGGTATGCATGATACGGAAAATGGTGTTGATGTCATCCTCCGAAAAACTATCCTTTTCCTCGGCTTCCAGCACTAGGTTGTCCAGCTGCTCGAGGAGTGAGTTGGTTTCGAAGAGATAGGCTTCCAATAAACTATCATTATTTGCACTCATGGCTGATCCATCCTTTTTATGTTATATATAACATTCTAATATATTACCTCGACCGTTGGCAAGAGGAAATTAAGAGTAAATTGGTTATTATTTCACTCTTAACTGGAAATATATTGTATTTTAGTGGCAGTTGGCTAAGAAAAAGCGAAAAATTCTCCATTTTAGGAGTTGATTTTGAAAAAACGAACAATGTCTCTCAAAAGAAAATCTCCTTACTTTACTTTTAATTATATATTGCGTTGTACGAAAAACAACAGTATAATAATGTTTAATTCCTCGAACTTGGTCTATAAAAGAGGGGAAGCGTTTGTGGCTTCCGTATTAAGTTTACGATACTGGTCAGGTTTAGAGAGAGCGGTCACGAAAGGAAGGTCAGGGTATGCCGAATCTATTGGGCGTTACAAATCCCGTCCCTAATTATGATAATACCAACAGCAATCGTCCGATTGTCAATGCACAAAAACCAGATAATCCTTTAGTGCAGAATGTGCCGGACCCAACCCGGGTAGTACGGCCGGACGCCAAAACAGAGCAACAAGGGGCGGATAATCCTCTTGCTTCCAATAATCTGCGGTACGATTCCAATTTGCAGGTATTTTTGCAGCAGCTCCGGAATATGCCTGATCTAATGGGAGAACTCTCCAAGGTGGTCACGTTTTTGAACGGAATGGTTACCACGCCGGGCCTTGACGCAGGGGTGGTACAGGAATTACAGACCCTTTTGCAGATGTTCCAGATGGATTCCGAGCAGTTCCGCAGCTTTTTCCTTTCTCAGATCCAAACAGGGACGCGTTTTGGCGGGCCTTTATTTGCTATATTGCGCCAAGCCTACCAAAAGGCGGGAAGTGAAAGCGCAAAAGAAGCGATTCTTAACTTTGCAAAGCGGTACAGTGATTTCTCCTCCACTGCTCACATCAGCAATCGAATCCTACAAGAACTGGAACAGATTCGGAGCCGGATGCCGCAAAGCTGGCAGGGACAGCTTTCTGAACAGATGGCTTTGTTGGAAAACGGTCTGCATTCCGGAGACCGAGCAGGGAGCCTTAAATTGCTGCAAGGGCAGATACTGCCGTACTTGGGGTCATACATAAGCCGTTTTCACGACATGGGCGCAGTACGGAATTTTTTGAGCCTTTTGGTACTGGATATGACCCGGTACGAAAACGGTATGGAAAGCGAACTGCTTATGGCTTTCCGGCAGATGAGCAATTATGGGGATTCCCTTTCTGGCCTGTCCAAACTGAACGATGCCGAAGTCTGGAAGCTGCTGAAGGACAACGAATTTACACTGGCTTCAAAATCTGATGTTTTTGCGGAAAAGATGGCCCAGGCTACCACCCGTGCGTTAAGCGGAGAATTCGGGACAGATATGCGGGAATCTTTTCAGGAAATTCTGCGGGCTTTGATGATCAACGAGAGTGTGTATATGCCCTTGAATCATATGATGATTCCCTTGGAATATCAGGGAAAGAAAATGTACTCCGAATTCTGGGTAGACCCGGACGCAGAGGAACAATCCGGGGAAAGAAAAGGGGAAAAGAAGATCCAGTTCCTGTTTAAAATGGATATTGAATCCCTGGGCTTTTTGGAGATCACCCTTGCAGCCCATAATAATCAGATAGATTTATCAATTTATGGGCCTAAAGGGGTCACTGGCAATTCCAGCACTGTGGCAAAGGATTTGCAGGATATCCTGCAATCCCATGGCTTTAGTGAAAATAATATCCGGGTGTTGGACGAAAAACAGCCTCTCACACTGACAGAGGTATTTCCAGATTTGTTTGAAGGGAAGCGTAGCATCAATGTCAAAATCTAATGAACAGCAGGAGCGCGCTGTGGCGCTCCGTTATGAACCCGAAAATGGAGCGCCAGTGATCGTGGCTTCCGGAATGGGATATTTAGCGGAAAAAATGGTGGAAATCGCATCCAAGGCGGGGGTGCCGGTGTATGAGGACAATTCCTTGGCCACTATTTTATCCCAAATGGAATTGGGGAAGGAGATCCCGCCCGAGCTTTATCAGGCAGTGGTGGAGATCTACCTGTACTTTTTGAATTTCGACCCCAAGGACCCAGAAAAATATCGTCGTGACCGTCAGGCAGCGGTTGGAGGTGAAGCAGATGGAACGTAAATTTTTGATCTTGGATAGCCGAGACACACCTTTAGCACATGGATATCTTCAAGGGCGGCTGGATGTGCCAACTTGCCGGATCCAGGTGGAGGAAGATCCCAGCCTGGTTTTGGATCATGAATATATCAAACTGGTGGATATGTCAGGCCCTGGCGAGACGACAGAGGGCAGAATTCGCGGAGGCAAAGAAGACTGGATAGAGGTGGAGGTGCTCCGAACCGTTGGGGAAGAGCTGCGCAGGACTTTGCGTATCCCTGTATGGTTTGAAAGTTTTGTTTATCCAGTTTCAGGCAATTGGAAAGGTCGTGCCCGGGTAGAGGGACATGATCTCAGCTGCGGCGGGGTCTCCTTTTTTTGTGACAGGCCGCTGGAAATTGGGGAAACAGTGGAAATCGTGATCCCTGTTACATTGCAGCCCCTTGTTTTACAAGCAAAAGTGCTGCGTGTGCGCCCTTCGCCTCGGAATCGTCCGTTATATGCGGCTGAATTTCTCAACATGGTACGCGAAGAAGAAGCAATGGTATGCGAGGCTGTTTTTGAGATCCAGCTTCGATATGGAAAAACGCAAAAAATGTAGGGTTTTCCAGTGAAATTATACTGAAAATACATGGTGGCAGAATAGGCGGTTCGATTGTTTCCGGATTGCTTATTCTGTTGTTGTTTTTGGCCGGTTTTATTAGGAATAATTTGTAAAAAGTTTCCAAAAGAATCAATCTTTGTTTTCTGATTTAAAAAGTAAATGTAGAGTATGTATTTCTGTGTGAATTGACAAAGTAAAGCGGTAAATGCTTTTTTTACATAAACATCTCTTGAATTCTTTGGTTAATTATGTTATCATTTTTGAAGATAAAAAAATCGATACATTTTGTCGAAGTGTATTATAATCCATGCGGCTTACATATCAATAATATTAACAGAAATGTTGTTTGAGTTGTTGTGTTTACAGCAGGGATTTTACCCTTTCAATTTAAAAGGGTGGATAAAATAATGCATCGTGTAATGAGGGGGAAAGGTAAATGGACATTTTAACCAGTAATTCCATGCTAATGATGCAAAAATCCCTAGATTTTCTATGGAGCAAACAGTCCTGTATTTTGGATAATATTGCTAATGTAGAAACGCCAGGTTATAAAACTAAGTACGCAACGTTTGAAGAGTCACTGGCAAACGCTATCCGTTCTTCTGTCAAGGGCGGTGCTTCCTATTCTTCTGTGGAAAAGGCAATCGAGGATACATCGGTTCAAATCCACGAAGCACAAGAAAGTACCCGAATGGACGAAAACGGTGTGAACATCACAGAGCAAATGACGGAGCTGACACGTAATGGCTACCAGCAGCAGTATGTGATGAATGCGATTTCCAGTGATTTTTCTGTGCTGATGACCGCAATCCGCGGATAAGGAAAGGAGCTTTAAAATGGCTTTTTTAAGCTCGATGAATGTGGTAGGCTCCGGCTTGACAGCCCAGCAACTGCGTCTTGATGTGATTTCGGAAAATATTACCAATATTAACACCACCCGTACAGAAGATGGCGGCCCTTACCGGCGGAAGGTAGTGGTAATGGAAGAAAAGCCTATGAACTCCCGTTTCCGGGAAGTGCTGAGCCGGACTTCTGAAAACCTGAATGCAACAGGCGGTGGGGTTCAAGTTACAGAAATCGCAGAAGATCCTTCTGATTTTAAGTTGGTATACGATCCTACAAATCCGGATGCCAATGAGGATGGATATGTGGAAACCCCTAATGTGGATTTGGTGAAGGAGATTTCCGATGCAATGGCCGCTAATCAGGCGTATTCTGCGAACGTGACGGCTTTTAATGTGCTCAAGCAGGTGGTTGCCAAGGGGTTAGAAATTGGAAAGTGACGTAGAGTTGTACGAACATGGATAACGCCGGGAAGGAAATCCCCGGCGTTATATGTAGTTTATGATAGTTAAGGAATAATAATTAAGGAGCATTGATTATGAATTTTCAATCCATTAATCCTATAGAGAAGCTGTGGTCCAGCCCTCTGACGGCTGATTCCACCGAAAAAAGCAATGAGTCCCAAGCAGCCGGCAGTCTCTTTTCCGATGTCTTCCAGTCGCTGTTGGACAATGTGAAAGAGACGGATGCCGCCAAAAACGAGAAAGAGTATCTGTTGGCTACCGGCCAGTTGGATAATCCTGCCGAAATGACCATTGCATCCAGCCAGTATGAAGCTTCGGTTGCTTTGTTGGTACAAGTGAGAAATAAGGCTCTGGATGCATACAATGAGCTCATTCGTATGAGCGTATAAATTTTATTTCGGAAAGGTAGGTGGCAGTGGTGCCAGAAAAGCTAAAAGAGATTTCCGGCAAGGGAAAGGAATGGTGGAAGAAAACCACCAAAAAAACAAAGGTGTTGCTGGGAAGTGTATTGATAGCCGTTCTGGTTGCTGTTGGTATCATTACCGCTGTCAATCTCAATCAGCCATATGCCGTTTTGTTTACCGGCTTGAATCAGTCGGAACTTTCGGATATTGTATCTTATTTATCGGATAATGGAGTGTCGGATTACCGCATCAACGGAGATGACACCATTCTGGTCCCACAAAATCAGGTGAACCAGCTGAAGGCGGATCTGGTAGTACAGGATTATCCCAAATCCGGTTCTTCTCATTCCACATATTTTGATAATGTAGGGATGCTGACTACGGAGTCAGAACGCAATACCCTTTATTTTTACGATTTAGAGGACAGTCTGGAGGCTGTTATCCGTTGTATGGATGGCGTCAGCGATGCAACGGTAAATGTTACCCCTCAGGAAGACAACTCTTATGTATTGGATAAATCCAGTACACTGGAAGCGAAAGCCTCCGTTATGGTAGTAATGGAAAATGGCGGTAAGCTTTCCAACCAACAGGTAAGCGGTATCCGAAACCTGGTAAGCCATGCAGTCCAGGGGTTGGAGATCAGTAATGTAAGCATTGTCGATTCTTATGGAAACAGCTATTCCAGCGACAGCGCTTTGTCGGATGTGCAGGATACTTCCGCTCTGAAGCTGCAGCTTGAGGAACAGATCAATAATTCTCTGCGCAGCAATATCATGCAAGTTCTTTCTCCTTTGTATGGCAGCGAGAATATCACCGTCAGTGTTAACAGTATTGTAGACGTGGACCGCAGTGTGACGGAGTCTACCAATTATACTACCGAGGATTGGGCCGCAGATGGCAGCACCAATGGAGAAGGAATTATCGGTAAGAAGATCTATGATAAAGCGGTGGTCCGCGGCGAGGAGGATACGGCTGGTGGTACTGTTGGTACGGAAACCAATGCTGACACCAACGAGGAAACCGGCGGAGATATTGATACATATGTTGATGACGAGATAGAAACCAACGGGAATGAAACCCAGGCCAGTTCTTCCGGCGAAGTGGATTATCTGGTAGACCAGGAAAACAAGCAGGTGGAACATGTGGCGGGAACCGTAAGCGATGTTATGGTGTCTGTATCTATTAACGGTACTACCGCTGGAAATGTGGATGTGGATTCCCTTTATGGACACATCGCTCGTGCAGCAGGCATTTCTTCCGATATGCAGGAGGACAAGATTTCTATCTTGGTAGAACCTTTCTATCAGGAAGAGGAGCCGCAGAACCCCGTGAGCATTGTATCAGAAACGATTCCGGATGGGGTATTGTATGCTGCAGCTGGTGGGTTTGGATTATTCCTGCTCTTGTTGATTTTCTTCATTTTGATGGGAAGACGCCGCCACCGTAAGCTTCTTGCGGAACAGCAGGCTGCTATGGCAGAAGAAGATTTACCTCCCGTAGTGAAAACTGGAGCTGATGTAGCAGACCCCGCATTGGTGAAGAGTATGAACCTCCGCAAGGATGTGCGTAAATTTGCAGAGGATAATCCGGAAATCGCAGCGCAGATGCTGCGCAACTGGTTGCGGGAAGGAGATGGACAGGAATGAGTGAAGTTTCCTCCGAAGTAAAAGTGAAGCCTTCTTTGCAAAGAATGACTAAACAGCAAAAAGCTGCTGCTGTCATTGTTTCTTTGGGAATGTATAAGGCCTCCGGCATTTATAAATACCTCACCCCGGAAGAGATCGAACAGTTAACGGTGGAAATCGCCAGACTGGGCTATCTGAAGCCTGAAGTGTCTGATGGTGTTCTGGATGAATATTATCAGATGTGTATGACCAACAAGGCCGTGACAGAAGGCGGTTTGGAATACGCGAGAGCGGTTTTGGAGCAGGCATTTGGCGAACAAACGGCCAATAGTCTGTTGGACAAAGTAACAAAGGCTCTGAAAAATCGGAAGTTTTCCTTCCTGGACAAAGTGGACGCCAAGTCGCTGTTAATGACTCTGCAATATGAAAGACCTCAGACCATTGCGTTGGTGCTCTCTTATGTAGATGCGGATAAGGCTGCTGCCGTGATTCAGGAACTGGATGACGCCACCCGAGTAAAAGTGGTGGAAAATATCGCCACCATGGAGAGTGCGGCACCTGCGGCAATCAAAATTATTGAAGCCGAAATGGAGAAGAAGTTTACTTCGGTTATGTCCTCCACCAATGTACAGATCGGCGGTATCGATTATGTAGCCGACGTGATGAACAACCTGGACCGTTCCAGCGAACGGGCAGTTTTCGATGGCTTGGAAAAAGACAATGCAGACTTGGCGGTGGAGATCCGCAAGCGTATGTTTGTCTTCGAAGATATCATCACCATGGACGATCGTTCCGTGCAGCGTTTCCTGCGCGATTGCGACAGAAAAGACTTGGTCCTGGCCCTCAAAGGCACCAACGAGGACGTGGCTCGGAAGATCTTCAGCAATATGTCCAGCCGTATGGCGGAAAGCATCCGGGACGACCTGGATATTACCACCAATGTGCGTGTGCGTGATGTGGAAGAAGCCCAGCAGAGAATTGAGGATGTCATTCGCGATCTGGAAGAGAAGAACGAGTTGATTATCCTAAAGGGAAAGAAGGACGATATTATTGCCTAATATCCTGTTAAAGCGTTTTCTGAAATCCCCGATTAAAACCTCTGTGGACGATTATGTTTTTCCGCAGGCCGATGAGTTGGAAACCGACGATCCGGAAACTGCTGATGCGGAAGACGCTTCTGACGCATCGGGAGAAAAATCATCAGATGCAGTAGGTATCATAGAGTTTGCGTCCATCCAAGCAGAAAAGATTATGGAGGACGCGCAACAGCGGGCAGAAACACTGGCCCGGGAAAGGCTGGAGCAGTCCGAGAAAGAAATCGAGGCTGCAAAAGAAGAGGCAAAGGCTGAGGGATACCGCCAAGGTTATGCCGAAGGCTTACAGCAAGCCCGATTGGAGGCAAGCGCAAAGCTAGAGGAACAACTCCGGCAAGAAACCCGTCAAGTGACAGAGTTTCTGGAAAAGGTCACCAATTCAAGGGAACAGCTCATACAGGATACCCAGGATGAGTTATGTGACCTGAGCATGGCTATTGCGGAAAAAGTCATCCATATCAGCCTAAAAAGCAGCCGGGAAGTGATTGCCCGAATGATCCAGGTAGTCACAGAAAAAATGAAGCGTCGGGAATGGGTCCATATTTATGTGGGCGGCTGTGACGCAGCAGGGGTAGCACAGATCACCCCAGAACTTACTGTGGCCTTGGCCAGTCTATCTGACCATATTAAGATCATCCCTATGGCGGACGATGAATCCGGTACCTGCATTATTGAAACCCCGGATGAGATCATCGATGCCAGCGTTTCTACACAGCTGCAAAATATCAAAGATGTTATGAAAGAAAGATAAGCACACGGTCTACACTGCGCCGGAAGAAAGGAGGTTGCTGCAATGTTTGAAAATCTGATCAACCAGATCCAAAAAGCGGAGACGATCAGCTATACAGGAAAAATAGAAAACATTGTGGGAATGTCCATTGAAGCTTCCGGTGCCCGTGCTGCCATTGGGGATATCTGCCGTATTTATAATGAACAGTCCGGCGGACAGGTAATGGCAGAGGTTGTGGGCTTTAAAAACGACCATATTTTGTTGATGCCTTATTCCAATATGGAGGGCATCTCTGCCGGCAATTTCGTGCGAAATACAGGTGCCCGCTTAAGTTTGATGGTAGGGCCCTTTTTAAAGGGAAGGGTGATCAATGCATTAGGCCAGCCTATTGATGGCAAAGGTCCTTTTCATGGTGGTACCCTTTTTTGCGTAGAAGGCGGTAAGTATATCAATCCTATGGCTCGCCCCCCCATCCGAGAGCGGATGGAATTTGGTGTAAAAGCCATTGACAGTATGTTGACTATTGGTAAGGGCCAACGTATTGGCATTTTCGCTGGTTCTGGTGTAGGAAAAAGTACCTTGATGGGAATGATTGCCAAGAACGTAAAGGCAGATATCAATGTGATTGCCCTGGTAGGCGAACGTGGTCGTGAGGTCTTGGAATTTATGCAAAAGGATCTAGGACCGGAAGGAATGAGCCGTTCCATCTTGGTGGTGGCAACTTCCGACCAGCCTGCCATGCTGCGGAAGCAATGCCCTTCGGTGGCCACAGGGATCGCGGAATACTTCCGGGATCAAGGATATGATGTGTTGCTGATGATGGATTCCCTTACTCGTTTTGCCATGGCCCAGCGTGAGATTGGTCTTGCAGTCGGGGAACCGCCGGTGGCGCGTGGTTATACACCCTCTATTTACGCAGAACTCCCCAAACTGTTGGAGCGCAGTGGTAATTTCCAAAAAGGCTCTATTACCGGAGTCTATACTGTGCTGGTGGAAGGCGACGATACCAACGAGCCCATAGCAGATACCGTTCGTGGTATTTTAGATGGACATATCGTTCTTTCCCGGCGTCTGGCAAATAGCAACCATTTTCCTGCCATTGATGTAAGCGCCAGTATTTCCCGTTTGATGACCGATATTGTTTCAGATGAGCATAGGCGTCTGGCCGCCCGCATCCGGGATGTGATGGGGGTATATGAGAAAAATGCGGATCTGGTTTCCATCGGTGCGTATAAGCCGGGAACCAACCCAAAATTGGATTACGCATTGGGAAAAATTGATGGGATAAATAATTTCCTGATGCAGGATGTGAATGAAGCATTTTCTTATGAAGAAGATTTAGGGATGATGCGCAAGCTGATGTAATGTTTGGGACGTAGTGGTAAGCAGCGATTCAGAGGGGATGGCACATGAAAAAATTTCAATTCAGCCTGGATACGGTCTTGGATTATAAACAACAGGTTTTAGATGGTATCCAGAATGAATATTCCGCCCTGCTTCTTCAGGTGCGTCGACAGGAAGAGCGGCTGCATCGAGAACAGCAGAATTATATAGAGCTTAACCAAGAATTTCGCCAAGCAACTTCTCAGGGAATTACAGTAGCGGCAGCCTTAAATTATGAAAATGGCCTGCGGTTCTTTGAAAAAAGGATTGCAGAGGAGGAACGTCTTTTGGCGGAGTGCCAGAAAAAAGCGGAAGAAAAACGGAAGCAGTTAGTAGCAGCTCGTCAGGATACCTCTTCTCTGGAAAAACTGAAGGAAAAGAAAAAAGAGGCCTATGTGAAGCTGGTGCAAAAGATGGAGGAGCAGTTTATTGATGAATTAGTTTCTGCTTCTCGATTAACAACCTCAAAAATCTCTTAAATCTTAGAATATAATAAACAGTGAAAGGAGGTGAGAAAGATGAATATGACAGATAACATGATCGCTATGATCGCACAGGCAGCACAAGCAAATCCAAAGGTATCCTCCAACCAAAACGCTGATGGAGAGTCGGGAATGGGCTTCCAGAATCTTTTGGAAGGGAAAAAGACTGTTTCTCAGACGGAAGGAACACTTCCTTTGATGTCCGAAAAGGACGAAGGGAAAAAGGAAGGGACAGCCGATGCTTCTTCTATGATGGATTACTTGTTCCAGGCTTTGGCTTTAGGACAGATGTCGATGGATTTCCAAACTTTGTCCGCCACGCAAGCAGGGAATTTCACAGGTGACTTGCCGGAAATAGCAGACTTTTCACTCATGCCGTTGACGTCTTCTGTGCAGGGAACAGCTCCCGTAATGCAAACAGAAACTTTGGAGGAAACAGCAACTGTATCTATGTTGCAGCCGATGCCTTCTACGGAAGTGGCAACCGCATCTGAAGTACAGCCGATGCCTTCTACGGAAGTAACAGCCGCACCTGTGATGCAGGAAACATCTACTGCACAAGCAGCAGTTATGCCCGTAATGCAGGAAACATCTACCACAGAAACAGCAGCCGCGCCTGTGACGCAGTCGATGGCTTCTATGGAAGTCTCAATGCCGCAGGAAAACGCAGTTCACCAAGCTGTATCCGCTCAACAGCAAGGATCTCCTGTACCAACAGAAGTTCCCTTACAGGATACAACATCAGCGCGTGCAGCTTCGGCTACAGCAGAACAGCCTGCTTTTACAGTGGTTTCCACGCAAAATACTCTTTCCTTGCAGCAGCCGGATGTAGAAAAGCAGAGCCAGCAGGACGCAGGAACGCAATCGGAAACAATGGCACAGCCCCACCAAAACAAGGAGCAGGTTACTGTTTCCACAGCTTCTTCGCAGCCTTTGTTTGAGCAGATGGAAAGTGTACCGATCAAGGTAGGGGATCCGCAGCCTTTGGATACTACCAGTGGTGACTTTGAAGCCAAACTTGCAGGAAAGGTTTCACAAGCTTTAAAGCAGGGGACTGAACAGATCGAAATCCAGCTTGCCCCAGAGAATTTGGGAAATGTAACTGTCAAGCTTACACGAAATGAAGAGGGAGTCCTGCATGTAGTACTGTATGCTGATAATGGCCATGCTGCACGGCTGTTAGAGGAGCATTCTTCTGCTTTGGGAATGATGCTGCAGAACAGCGGGCAAGGCGAAGTACAGATCGAGGTTCCACAGCCTCGGCAAGAGGAACAGCTTTGGCAGCAGCCTGACCAACAGCAGGGCCAAAATCAAGGGGGACAGCCTCGAGAACAGCGGCAAAACAAGCAGAACAGCGATGATTTTCTGCAACAGATCCGCTTGGGACTTTTCCAAATGGAAACCCAGCAAGTTTGAAATTTTAGGAGGTGAAAACAGTGGCAGTTGATTTTATGCCTACAGGTTTGGAAACTCTGGTTTCCTCTGCTGGTACGTATGCCACCTCTAAGACTTCGGGAAAAACCAACGAAGAGATTCTGGAAGAACTTGGTATCCCGGTGAAGCAGTCTGGAGATGATATTGGACTGGAGTTTGAAGATTATCTTCAGCTTATGGTTCAGCAGCTTCAAAACCAGACGATGGACAGTACCATGGACACTTCTGCTATGCTGGATCAGCTGGTGCAGATGTCTACCGTGCAGATGATGGCCTCTTTGGAGTCCAGTATGTCCACGGTTGCAGACGGCGTGGCACTGAATTATGCCGCCTCTTTGGTGGGAAAGACCGTTACGGTTGGTAAGACCGACAGCGAAGGAAATCTGGAAGAAATCGTAGGAACGGTCACAGGTACTGGTGTGTACCAGGGAACACAGGTGATTTTTGTAGATGGTGAGATGTATAGTCTCAACAGCATTATGGCAGTGGGAACACTTCCTGAGATCCCCGAGGAACCTGAGGAAGGTGGAGATTCTGGTGAATCCGGCGATTCCGGAGAATCAGGAGATCAAGATCAAACCACCCAGTCCATCTAACAGTACAGAGGAGGTGGAATCATGTTAATCCCTGAGATACAGGCCCTTACCGGACGTATGCCGGTAACGCAGCATGACTCCTCCAGTTCCCAAAATACTGGCGCCAGCTTTCGTGAAGTATGGCAGCAGACTTTGGAGAATACACAGGCAAAGCAGGTAAATCTCTCCAAGCATGCAGCAGCGCGAGCGGAAGAACGAGGGATTGAAGTTACACCGGAACTTTTGGATAAACTGGCAGGTTCCGTGCAGCGAGCGCAGGAGAAAGGCGCAACCAACATTTTGGCCTTAGATCAGCGCTTGGCCTTTATTGTAAATGTACCTAACAGCAAAGTAGTTACCCTTATGTGTCAAGATGAAATGAAGGAAAATATTTTTACTAATATTGACGGCGCAGTGATC
>CALWIS010000223.1 GCA_944380795.1 uncultured Clostridia bacterium
GTGATGGAGGAGGCCGAGTGGATTCTGCTTCCCCAGGCGGTGTCCCTGTTCTGCCAGGGAAAGCTGTCCGTGGAGGACGGCGTGGTGCGTATTTCGGAATAAACGGGCTTTTCAGAGAGGGGTATCACTATGAAACCAGTGGACATCAAGCAGGACCTGGCGGGCAACAGCTATCCCGGCCGGGGCATTGTCATCGGCCGCAGCAAGGACGGCAAAAACGCTGTCATCGGCTACTTCATTATGGGCCGCAGCGAGAACAGCCGCAACCGGGTGTTTGTCCAGGAGCCGGACGGCATCCGCACCGAGCCTTTTGACCCCGCCAAGCTCACGGACCCCAGCCTGATTATCTATCATCCCGTCCGGGTGGTGGGGGACACCACCGTGGTCACCAACGGCGACCAGACCGACACCGTGGCGGATTTTCTCAAGGAAGGCAAGATCTTTGAGGAAGCCCTGCGCACCCGCACCTTTGAGCCGGACGGCCCCAACTGGACGCCCCGCATTTCCGGTATGGTGGAGAAGAACGGCGACTATCGCCTGTCTATCCTCAAGAGCGCTGACGGGGATGAGAACTCCACCCGCCGCTATTTCTTTGAGTACACCGCTCCCCGCGCAGGTGAGGGTCATTTCATCCACACCTATGAGCACGATGGCAACCCCATTCCGTCCTTTAAGGGCGAGCCGAAGTCTGTGGAGCTGCCCTATGCCTGCATCAACTGCTTCACCGAGGCCCTGTGGAACAGCCTGAATGAGGACAACAAAGTCTCCCTCTACACCTGCTTCATCAATCTCGAAACCGGCGAGCGCACCGAGCGCATCGTCAACAAAAATCAGTAATCCATCCTTCTGCCGGGACTTCCCGGGACGCTGTCCCGGACCCTGCTCAGGGAACTTTTTTGAAAAAAAGATTCCCTGAGAACCTTCAAAAAACTTTACGTTATTTTCTTCTGTATCCCCATATGGGGGTACAGAAGAAAATAGTATAAAAGTTCTTGGGGATTCTTAAGAGACCTTCTTTCAAGAAGGTCCTTAAGCGGGGTTTGGGGCAGAGCCCCAAGAAAGTCCCCGGCAGGAGACATGATACAAGGAGGAAATTGAAATGGCAAATGAGTTGATGCTGAAATACGGATGCAACCCCAACCAGAAGCCGTCCAAGATTTTTATGCAGGACGGCAGCGATCTGCCGATTACCGTGCTGAATGGCAAACCCGGCTACATTAACTTCCTGGACGCTTTCAACAGCTGGCAGCTGGTAAAAGAACTGAAAGAAGCCACCGGTCTGCCCGCCGCCGCTTCCTTTAAGCACGTAAGCCCCGCTGGCGCTGCTGTGGGTCTGCCTCTTTCCGATACTTTGAAGAAGATCTACTTTGTGGACGATCTGGAGTTATCTCCGCTGGCCTGCGCTTATGCCCGCGCCCGCGGTGCGGACCGTATGTCCTCTTACGGCGACTGGGCTGCTCTCTCCGATGTCTGTGACAAGGAGACCGCTCTCATGCTTAAGCGTGAGGTTTCCGATGGCGTGATTGCTCCCGGCTACACCGACGAGGCGCTGGAAATCCTCAAGAGCAAGCGCCGCGGCACCTATAACATCGTGCAAATCGACCCCAACTACCGTCCCGCTCCAGTGGAGCACAAGGACGTGTTCGGCGTGACCTTCGAGCAGGGCCGTAACGAGCTGAAAATCGACAACGAGCTGCTGAACAACATGGTCACCGATAACAAGAACCTGCCGGAAGAGGCCAAGCGCGACCTGCTCATCTCTCTGATCGCTTTGAAGTACACCCAGTCCAACTCCGTGTGCTATGTAAAGGACGGACAGGCTATCGGCATCGGTGCCGGACAGCAGTCCCGTATCCACTGCACCCGTCTGGCCGGCAACAAGGCTGACATCTGGTTCCTGCGCCAGCATCCGAAGGTGCTCTCTCTGCCCTTTAAGGCCGACATCCGCCGTCCTGATCGCGACAACACCATCGACGTGTATATCTCCGACGATTACATGGATGTGCTGGCAGACGGCACTTGGGAGCAGTTCTTCACCGAGAAGCCGGAAGTCCTCACCCGCGAGGAAAAGGCCGCATGGCTCAAGACCCTCTCCGGCGTGGCGCTGGGTTCCGACGCATTCTTCCCCTTTGGTGATAACATCGAGCGCGCTCACCGCAGCGGCGTAGAATATATCGCCCAGCCCGGCGGTTCCATCCGCGACGATAACGTTATTGAGACCTGCAACAAGTACAACATGGCGATGGCCTTCACCGGTATCCGCCTGTTCCACCACTAATTCCGAGGAGGAAGCAGCATGAAAGTTCTGGTAGTAGGCGGCGGCGGCCGCGAGCACGCCATTATCCGCAAGCTGAAAGAAAGCCCCAAGGTGGAAGCCATTTACTGCGATCCCGGCAACGGCGGCATTGCTGCAGATGCCGAGTGCTTCCCGGTAAACGCCATGGACATTGAGGGCATGAAGGCACTGGCTAAGGAAAAGGCCGTTGATTTGGTGTTTGTGGCGCCCGACGACCCGCTGGCCGCTGGTATGGTGGACGCCATGGAAGAGGCCGGTTTTAAGGCTTTTGGTCCCCGGGCCAATGCAGCTATTATCGAAAGCAGCAAGGTGTTTTCCAAAGACCTGATGAAGAAATATAACATTCCCACCGCTGGCTACGAGGTGTTCGATGACCCCGCCAAGGTGCTGGAATATGTGCAGGCACAGGGCAAATACCCGGTGGTTATCAAGGCCGATGGTCTGGCACTGGGCAAGGGCGTGATTATCGCCGAAAACTTCGATATGGCGAAAGAAGCTGTCCACTCCATTATGGAGGACAAGGTGTTCGGCGCTTCCGGTAACCATGTGGTGGTAGAGGAATTCCTCACCGGCCCCGAGGTTTCCGTGCTGGCCTTTACTGACGGCAAGACCTTAAAGCCCATGGTTTCCTCCAAGGACCACAAGCGCGCTCTGGACGGCGACAAAGGCAAGAACACCGGCGGTATGGGCACTATCAGCCCCAATCCCTATTATGATGATGCCATGGCGGAGCGCTGCATGAAGGAAATCTTCCTGCCCACCATGAATGCTATGAACGCCGAAGGCCGTCCCTTTAAGGGATGCCTGTACTTCGGCCTGATGCTCACCCCCAACGGCCCCAAGGTTATTGAGTACAACGCCCGTTTTGGCGACCCGGAGACTCAGGTAGTGCTGCCCCGTCTCAAGAGCGACTTTGCCGATGTGGTGATGGCGGTTGTTGAGGAACGTCTGGCAGACCAGCCGGTGGAGTGGGCCGACGAAGCCGCCGCCTGTGTGGTTATGGCTTCTGGCGGGTATCCCGCTTCCTATCCCAAGGGGTTGGAGATCACCGGGCTGGACGAAAACGGCCAGGTTCCCGGCGTTACCGTGTACCATGCCGGTACGGCTTTAAAGGATGGCAAGCTGGTAACCAATGGCGGCCGTGTGCTGGGCATTACCGCCTTGGGCAAGACGTTGGACGAGGCTCTGGAAAAGGCCTATGATGCCGTAGAGAAGATTCACTTTGACGGCGCCCATTATCGCCGTGATATCGGACGCACCAAATAAATGACATAAAATAAACGCTCCTGCAAATGGAAACAGCCGTTTGCAGGAGCGTTTTGTATGGTTGGGTTTATACTTTGCCGGAACAGGCCTCCCGGTGCTTCATCCAGAACAGGGTGTCTCGCAGGGTGTGCTTTAAGTCTCGGGGACGGTAGCCCAGTTCCGCAGTGGCTTTGTCATGGGAGAACCGGTCATTGCTGTGGAGGGTGTAGAGGGAATAGCGGGTAAACAGAGGGCGCTGGTGGGTGCGCTTGGCATGAAGCTGCACAAAGGGAATTACGCTTTTTGCCATCCACACCGGCAGCACTGGTAAGCGTCTTCCTGTACCCAGACGGCGCACCATAGAGAGCACCTCCCGGATCTCATAATGCCGGTTGGAGAGAATGTAACACTGCCCGCTGCGTCCCTTTTCCAAAGCCAACAGGCATCCCTTTGCCACATCCCGCACATCCACAAAGTCATACCCACCGGTAACACAGGCCGGCAGCTTGCCGTGAATGTAATCGCTCACCAGCTGTACTAGGTGGTTTCCCGAAGCCTCATACGGCCCTAAAATTCCCGAGGGATGCACCACCACCGCGTTCAGCCCCCGAGCGGCAGCGTCCAGTACCAACTGGGTGGCTTGGGCTTTGGTTTTGGCATAGCCGCCCACTACATCATCGGGAGAAAAGCAGGAAACCTCTGTGAGCACAGAGCTTTTGTCCTTTTCCGGGATGGCGTGGACAGAGCTGACATAGAGAAGTCGCTGCACCTCATATTCCCGGCAAAGAGCCAGCAAATTCTGGGTGCCGCCCACATTCACTTCATACAGCTGTGGGGAGACTTCCTCCGAAATATCCACAATAGCGGCAGTGTGGATGACCCATACCGGCAGTCCGTGGGTGTTTTCAAACAAGGGGCGTAGACTGTCAGGGTTCCGCACGTCCCCGGTATAGTACCGGACATTGTGGTGGTTTTTGGCTGCTTCCTGGGGCAGAATCAGCCCTCGGACTTCTGCGTCTGTATTTTGAAGGAGCCGAATCAGGGTGCTCCCCAGATGTCCCTGGGCTCCGGTTACAATATAGATCCCTTTCATTTGCCTTACCTCCTTTAGGTACAAAGGGAAACGATATTCAACACTGTGTTGAAATACCTCTCTATCTGTATTATAATCTTTTGTAATAGGAGCAGCAATCATCACATTTGGTATCTTTGAAAAGTTATTGAACAAATTGGACACTGCTTGTTGCTTTTTTGCCTTCATTCATAAAAGTTTTAGAAAGGGGGAGGGGCAAATGCCCAAAAGCGACCATCGTATTCGGGTGACGAAAATGCTCATTCGCCGTGCCTTCACGGAACTTTTGCGCACAAAGCCCATTCAAAGTATCTCGGTAAAGGAACTATGCGAGACAGCAGGGATTAATCGGGGCACCTTCTATGCCCATTATACCGATATTTACGATTTGTTGAAGAAGATGGAAGAAGAGATGTTGGTAGATTTTCAGCAGGCTCTGCGCCCCTTGCTGGAGGTGCATGAGGGAGGCATAACCCCGGCGAAGATCACTGCTGGGATTTTCCAGTGTCTCAAGGAAAATGCAGATATTTGTACCGTTACGCTGGGGCCTTTTGGGGATAAAGAATTTGCAGCCCGGCTCATCCGGATTGGCCGGGATAATTATGTGGAATCCTATCAGCGCTTTTTTAAGGGGGCCACGCCCCGGCAGCTGGAATACTATTATGCTTTTGTCAGCGCGGGCTGTATCGGGATGCTGGAACGCTGGTTGGCGGAAGGGATGCACACCAGCGCCGAGGAAATGGCGGATATGGCGGAAAAAATCATGATGTACGGTATTGGCTTCCTCCGTGGCGAGGAAGCCGGGGGAGAGGTCAAAGCAGATTATCCAGTGTAAGGGTCTCTCCTTCCGCCAGCTGTTCCAGCTGTGCGCACACTCGGTCGCAATTGGATTCCACCAAGCCTTTTTCACCATTACGGATAAGGGCGGGCAATTGAGATAAGGTTTCTCCTACTGGACCAAGGTCGTCGTGAGACATAAAAGTGCATAGGCGGTGATGCTCTGTCTCCCATTGGCGCTGTAGGTTCTGGCTGATGGCCAAAGCGGTGGCGGTATTTCCCTGATGGATTTCGGATTTCAGCCGATTAAGCTGACTGTTCAGGGAAGAAGAAGAAGCGGAGGCGGTATAAGAGCCAAGGATACAGAGGAATAACAGCAGTACCAGTAAAAATGCGGATACCCAAAGGCGTTTCATCAGGGTTTTCCTCCTTTCATGGTGGGAAAACAGCTGTTGTCCTTGGGGATAATGGTGTAATCCCCACTGGAATTGGCAGTCATAATAAATACTTGCTGGGGGAAGATGCCATGGCATTTGAGGATTTCCTGCACCCATTGGCGGTTTTTCCCGCATAACTGTAAGGAAGTATTGGAGTATTCCCCATCGCTGATAACCACTACTTCCATGCCGGTATCCGGCGGGGAGAGGCCTAAAAGCTGATTGGTGGGGAGATCCTTTTCCGGCTTTTTGATGATGCTCAATTTACCATTGGTCTCCATAATGGCCCAGGCAACGTCGTTGATGGAAAAGACATCCTTTTCCCGCAATTCCTCAAAAAGGTCCTCGATGCTCAAGCGTAGGCGGCTCATTTCCTGCTGCTGGATTTTTCCGTTGTCAATGATCACAATGGGCTTGCCGCACACTAGACGGCGAAATTTCCCGCTTTTCAGCATGAATACCGAGATGGCGATCTCGCACATCACCAACACGGCAATGGGAATAAAGCCGCTGGCCAAGGGCTGGCCGGTATCCTGCATGGGGATTGCCGCAATGTCGGAGATAAGCAGGGTCACCACCAGTTCTGAGGTTTGCAGTTCGCTAATCTGCCGTTTGCCCATGAGCCGTACCGCCAATAAAATGACTATGTACAGCAGCACAGTGCGTACAAAAGAAATAATCATGAAGTTTGCCTCCCGTCTTGCATTTTCTGGGGATATATGGTATTCTGGGCAGGTAAAAGATTTTTATACCTGCCGCAAAATATTTCTTGACAAACGCAGGAAGAGCGGGTATAATAGCTTAGGTAAAACAAAGAAGAACAGATTGTGTTCTCACCTGTGGGGGTTTGTCTGTCACGGGTCAATAGGAGAGAAGGGCAGGGCCATAGCGCCTTGTGGTTTTCTTGAGCATTGAGCCACGGACAGAACGCATTCTGTCCGTGTTTTTGTTTTGATGACTACGTGTTTTGGAGGTGCTACCCATTAGCAACAAGGAACTGCAGATCAACGAAGAGATCCGCGATAAAGAAGTCCGCGTTATCGATTCCGATGGCTCCCAGCTGGGCATTATGCCCGCCAGTCAGGCGCTGGAAAAAGCCTATGCCCGCAATTTGGATCTGGTGAAGATCGCGCCCCAGGCAAAGCCTCCGGTGTGCAAGATCATCGATTACGGCAAGTTCCGTTTCGAGCAGGCCAAGCGGGAAAAGGAAGCCAGAAAGAACCAGCGCGTGGTGGAAATCAAGGAAATCCGTCTGTCTCTCAACATTGATACCCACGATTTTAATACAAAGCTGGGTCACGCAAAGCGCTTTTTGGAAGAAGGCAACAAGGTGAAGGTCTCCATTCGGTTCCGCGGCCGTGAGATGGGGCATCCCGAGCATGGCTATGATACCATGAACCGGTTTGCAGAGGCCTGCGCAGAGTTCGCCAACGTTGAAAAGCCGGCGAAGCTTGAGGGAAGAAATATGCTTATGTTCCTGGCCCCCAAGCCCGTCAAATAACAATACATCTAAGGAGGAGCAGTCATGCCCAAAATTAAGACTTACAGCGGCGCCAAGAAGCGCTTCAAGATTTCTAAAAATGGTAAGGTTATCCGCGCACACGCCAACAAGAGCCACCTGCTCAACGGCCACGGCAAGACCCGTAAGACCAAGCGCGCCCTGCGCGGCACCACGGTCGCTGATAAGACCAATGTGCGTCAGGTAAAGAGACTCCTGCCCTACAAATAAGATTTTCACTCACTGATTCCTATAATTTAGTTGGAGGTATAAGAAATGGCACGTGTAAAAGGCGCGTTGATGACCCGCAAGAGAAGAAAAAAGGTTCTGAAGCTGGCTAAGGGCTACTGGGGTTCCAAGAGCAGACACTTCAAGATGGCCAAGCAGGCTGTTATGAAGTCCGGCAACTATGCATATATCGGCCGTAAGCACAGAAAGAGAGATTTCCGCCGTCTGTGGATCACTCGTATTTCTGCTGCCTGCAAGATGAACGGCATGAACTACTCCACCTTTATGAACGGCCTGAAGAAGGCTGGCATCACGCTGAACCGCAAGATGCTGTCCGAGATCGCCATTGCTGACGAAGCCGCATTCAAGGCTCTGGTCGAGCAGGCTAAGGCTGCTCTCTAATAAGCTGTCAATGCGCTCGGGGCTTTTTGGCTCCGGGCGCATCTTTTCACAGTTAGGAATAACAGGAGAGATCCCATGGTCACACATATCGCAAGCCGCAGAAATGAGCTGCTGAAGGAAACGGCCAGGCTCGTGCGTTCCGCTGAAGAGCGGAGGGCACAGGGCCTTTTTGTCGTGGAAGGAGCCCGTCTCTGCTTTGATGCCTTTCGCAGCTGTATTCCTGTGGAACGGCTTTTTTATGTTCCCCAAGCGGAGGAAAAATATAGGGAGTACCTTCAGCCCCTGCAAAAGTGGGCAAAGGAAACCTATACGCTGGAGCCTCACGCAGCAGAGCTTCTTTCCGCCACTAAAACCAGCCAGGGAGTCTATGCGGTGTGCCGTCTTCCAGCGTTGCTTCCGGCGGAAAAGGCTCCGGTGCAGGGAAAATATTTGGCAGCGGAAAATATTCAGGACCCGGGAAACCTGGGCGCTATGATGCGTACCGGAGAGGCCCTAGGCATTTCCGGGCTGTTTTTGTTAGGGAAATGCTGCGACCCCTTTAGCCCCAAGGTGCTCCGCGCTGGAATGGGGGCAGTGTTCCGTCTTCCCCTTTATGAAGCGCCTGTTTTCTCAGAAGCAGCTCCGAAGCTTCATTCCACGGGCTTTACCACCTTTGCGGCGGTGCCGGACGCTTCTGCGGAAAAGGTGACCCAGTGTGCCTTCCCTCAGGGGGCGGTTTTACTGGTGGGCAATGAGGGGAACGGGCTGTTGCCGGAAACTATCGGGGCCTGTTCCCGTCGGGTGACAATTCCCATGGCAGGCCGGGCGGAATCCCTGAACGCGGCTTCCTCTTCTGCCATCCTCATGTGGGAAATGATGCGGGAATAGGGAGGAAACGGATATGGATCACCGGCTTTTGTGTTGGATTCGTTTGCAGCAGGCATTGGGATATGGCAGCAGTAAACCTATGGAGGCCTACCGCCGCCATCCCGATTTGGAAAAGTGGTTTTCCAGCCGCTCTTTTATGGAGAATGAAGAAGGCCTTTTCACCCAAAAGGAGATGGAGCGCTTTCAAAAGTTGACCGGAGAGCGTTGCCTAAAGATCGCAGAAAAAGCCCAAAGTCTAGGCCAGAAAATGCTTACCCCTGACAGCCGGGAATACCCGGAATGTTTGCGCCAGATCAGCAACCCCCCGGCAGTGCTCTACTATGTGGGGGAATTCCCTGCGGTGGACGATATCCCTTCCATTGCTGTGGTGGGTTCCCGCCATACCTCCCAGGGCGGCCTTGCCGCGTCCCGTATTCTTTGCCGCCAGTTGGGAGCGGCAGGGGCAGTAGTGGTCAGCGGCGGCGCTTTGGGTATCGATACAGCAGCCCATTTAGGGGCCATCGATGCTGGTGGAAAAACTCTGGCACTTTTGGCCTGTGGGATCGATTATCCCTACTTGAAATCCAACCAAAAGTTACGGGAAGCAATCGCTCATCACGGCGCGCTGATTTCCGAGTTCGCTCCGGGAACAGAAGTGCAGAAGTGGCATTTTTTGATCCGGAACCGCATCATCTCCGGCTTGAGCTGTGGGGTGCTGGTGGCAGAAGCATCTGCTAAAAGCGGCACGATGATTACTGCCAAACACGCTACTGAACAAAATCGGGATATATTCGTTTTGATGGTGGATTCCTGGCGGGAAAATTCCGAAGGGGTGCTCCAGCTTATTTGGGACGGGGCGAAGCCAGTTGCCTGCGCGGCAGACATCTTGACGGAATATACCGCAAGGTTTCCTGCCTGTACCGTGCCTTTCCGGGAGCCTATCAGCACGTTTCGGCAAAAACTCCCGGAAGAGGAGATCAAGGGTGTTCCTTCCTTTTCCGACCTGCCCATGGAATCTTCTACGCCCAAGGAAGAGCCCTTGCCTCCAGTCTCGCCGGAAGCGGCCACCCTATATCGAGCGCTTACAGCGCAGCCGGTTTCTGCGGAGGAACTGGCGTACCAGCTTTCACTGCCCATCGAGAAAATTTTTCAGGCAGCTACCGAACTGGAACTTTCCGGGAAGATACAGTCTTTTTCCGGCAGGCGTTACGCTAAAAAAGGGTAATCCCTGTGAAAGCCGTCCTGCGGCGGGCGGTTTTCACAAGGCTTACGCCATACAATTTATCATGTATTTTGCAAAGGATTTATGATATAATCCTTTTTGTACAGAACCGAAGACCGAGTATGTATGCAAAGGATGGGTGAAGAACCTGTGTCAAAGCTTGTTATTGTGGAGTCGCCTTCCAAGGCGAAAACCATTAAAAAATATCTGGGGCCCGGCTACGAAGTGGTAGCTTCTATGGGCCATGTGCGAGACCTGCCGGAAAATCGGCTCAGCGTGGATGTAAAGCATGATTTTGCTCCTAAATATACCATTATCAAGGGGAAGGAAAAGCTGGTAGACGAACTCAAAGCCGCTGCCGAAAAAAGCGACGGCATCTATCTGGCAACCGACCCTGACCGGGAAGGGGAGGCCATTTCTTGGCATCTGGCCTATATTCTGGGATTGGACATTAACGAAGAAAACCGTGTAACCTTTAACGAGATCACCAAAACCGGCGTTGCCAACGGAATGGAGAATCCTCGCTCAATCGATCTGGATTTGGTGAACGCCCAGCAGGCCCGGCGTATTCTCGACCGGCTGGTGGGTTATAAGCTCAGCCCGTTCCTTGCTAAGGTCATTCGCCGAGGGCTTTCTGCCGGACGTGTGCAGTCAGTGGCAGTGCGCCTGGTAGTGGATAGGGAAGAGGAGATTCGGGCCTTTAAGCCGGAAGAATACTGGACCATCGACGCTAAGCTCATTCCTAAGGGCGGGCGTAAGGCGTTCCCCGCCTCCTTCTATGGGGATGAAGCTGGAAATAAAATCAAAATTTCCAATAAAGAAGAGGCGGACGCCATTTTGGCCAAGCTAGAGGACGCTCAGTTTACCGTAGCCAAGCTGAAAAAGGGCAGCCGCCGCAAGTCTCCGGCTCCGCCCTTCAGCACTTCCACCATGCAGCAGGAAGCCTCCCGCAAACTGGGATTCCAGGCTCGACGCACCATGAAGGCAGCTCAGGAGCTGTATGAAGGTGTGGAAATTGAGGGCCAGGGCGCAGTGGGTCTTATCACCTATATGAGAACCGACTCTCTGCGTCTGTCTGAGGATGCGGTGAAGGAAGCCGCTGAGTATATCCGGGAGCGTTGGGGCGACCGTTATGTGCCGGAAAAGCCCCGGCAGTATAAGACCCGGGCCAATGCACAGGACGGTCACGAGGCAATCCGTCCCACCAATGTGCGCCTGACACCGGATGAGGTAAAATCCAGCCTGACTGGCGACCAGTATAAACTGTATAAACTTATCTGGGAGCGGTTTGTGGCTTGCCAAATGGCAAATTGTCTGCAAAGCACCACCCAGGCAGATATTACCGCCAACGGCTACCTGTTCAAGGCTTCCGGTTATACCGTCACCTTTGATGGTTTTACCGTGCTGTATGTAGAGGGCAAGGACGAGGAGAGTGAGGAAACCGGCGCTCTTCCGGTTTTGGAAAAGGATATGCCTCTGCGCAAAAAGGAACTGGCCGGCAACCAGCACTTCACCCAACCACCGGCCCGCTACACCGAAGCTTCCCTCATTAAGGCGCTGGAAGAAAACGGTATTGGCCGTCCTTCCACCTATGCCGCTACCATTTCCACCATTACCGGGCGGGAATATGTAACCCGGGAAGGTAAGGCCTTCAAACCCACGGAGTTGGGAGAAGTCACTACCCAGCTGATGAAGGAGCGCTTCCCCAAAATCGTCAATGTAAAGTTTACCGCTCAGGTGGAAAGCGATTTGGATAAGGTGCAGAGCGGCGAAGAAAACTGGGTGGAAACCCTGCATAACTTCTACGACGATTTTGACAAGACCCTGCAAAAGGCAAAAACCGAAATGGAAGGGGTAAAAATTACCCTTAAGGAAGACCAGACCGATTTGATTTGCGAAAAATGCGGTCGTCCCATGGTGGTGAAGTTTGGCCGTTATGGAAAGTTTATCGCCTGTTCCGGCTACCCAGAATGCAAAAATATCAAAAAGATTGTCCACGAGACGGGTGCGGAGTGCCCCAAGTGCGGCGGAAAAGTAGTGCTGAAAAAGACAAAGCGGGGCCGTGTGTTCTATGGATGCAGCGAGTATCCCAACTGCGATTTTGTTTCTTGGGACGAGCCCACCATGGAGAAATGCCCCCGCTGTGGTAAAACGCTGCTGAAAAAGAAGGGGAAGCACCCAAAGTTCTACTGCATTACGCCGGATTGCGGCTATGAGAAGGTGCAGGAGAATGAAGAATAAGGTGCGGCAGACAGCGTCCGCTTTCAAGTTCGCGAGGTAGCAGCATAAAAACTTGTACTTGTTTCCCCGTGAACTTAAAATTTTCGTCCACCTTTTATAAAAGGTGGCGAGGGGTTTAGGGGGCGAGAAGCCCCCAATCGCCCATCGCCATGGGCGAAACACCCCAAACCTGAAAGGCGCATTTTCGGGGGTGAATTGCAAAATATTCCGGGGGAATGTTTTGCAAGAGGGCACATTTAAAAAAAAAAAAGAGGCCCT
This sequence comes from uncultured Clostridia bacterium, assembly GCA_944380795.1. Taxonomy (GTDB): domain Bacteria; phylum Bacillota; class Clostridia; order Oscillospirales; family Acutalibacteraceae; genus Heritagella_A. The sequence goes on from CALWIS010000223.1 coordinate 12,523, forward strand.
GCTCTGTTCCAAATGTAGCTGCCCTTCGGATTTCCAAAGAAAAACGGAACCATAATCCCCCATATTAGAACCCTAATAGGAAAGGAGTCCCATATGGAGCTGACCGTTATTGGGGCAGGCCTTGCCGGCTGTGAGGCCGCATGGCAGGCCGCAGAAATGGGCGTACCTGTCCGCCTGATTGAAATGAAGCCGGAAAAGCGCACGCCTGCCCATCAAAGCCCCCTGTTTGCAGAGCTGATCTGCTCCAATTCCCTAAAGGCCGCTCGATTGGAAAGCGCCGCCGGGATGCTCAAGGAGGAGATGCGGCGCTTTGGCTCACTGCTCATGGCCTGCGCCGACCAGTGCGCGGTTCCCGCTGGCGGGGCCCTCGCTGTGGACCGGGTGCAGTTTGCTAAAATGGCCACTGAAAAGATCGAAACCCATCCACTGATTACCGTTGTCCATGAGGAGGTAACGGAGATTCCCAAAGAGGGATGTGTGGTAGTAGCCACCGGGCCTTTGACCTCCGACGCGCTGGCAGAGGATATTTTTAAAATGTGCGGTGGTGGGCTGAGCTTTTTTGATGCCGCTGCCCCTATCGTTACCGCCGAGAGTTTAGATCGCTGTTTGTGTTTTGCAGCCTCCCGGTATGACAAGGGGGAGGATGACGCCTATCTCAACTGCCCCATGAATAAAGAGGAATATGAAGCCTTTTATGAGGCGTTGGTCACTGCGGAGCGCGCCCCAGTACATGATTTTGATGCAGCAAATCCCAAGGTGTACGAGGGCTGTATGCCGGTAGAGGTCATGGCCCAGCGTGGCAAAGATACCCTGCGTTTTGGCCCTTTGAAGCCGGTAGGTCTGCGGGACCCTCGCACTGGGCACCGTCCCTGGGCAGTGGTGCAGCTGCGCCGGGAGGATGCAGAGGGAACTTTGTATAATCTGGTGGGATTCCAGACCAATCTCAAATTTGGAGAGCAAAAACGGGTATTCGGTATGATTCCCGGTTTGCAAAATGCCGAGATTGTGCGGTATGGAGTTATGCACCGGAATACCTTCTTAAAATCCCCTGGTTTCCTCGCTGCCGATTACAGCGTAAAATCTAGGCCGGAGCTGTTCTTCGCCGGGCAGATCACCGGTGTAGAAGGATATATGGAATCCGCTTCTTCGGGCATTTTGGCAGGGAGAAATGCCGCTGCCCATTTACTGGAAAAAGAGCGGATGATTCTTCCAAGAGAGACCATGATGGGCGCTTTGGCTGACTATGTAGCCAACAGCCCCACTAAGGATTTCCAGCCTATGGGGGCTAACTTTGGCGTATTGCCGCCTATCGAGCCCTATATTCGGGACAAGCGGATGCGGTATGCCGCCCTTTCTCAAAGAGGGCTTTCTCTGCTTTCCGACATTTTGAATGAGAATAACTGATAAATGCTTTCCGGCCTTGTGCCGGTGAAATGAGGTGCTTGCTGTGAAGATCATTGTGGACGCATTTGGTGGGGACAACGCTCCCCTGGAGATTCTGAAGGGCTGCCAGATGGCGGTGGAAGAGCTGGACATCGATATCCTTCTTACCGGCAGTGAAAAAATCATCCGGCAGGTGGCAGAGGAAAATAACATTTCCCTCAACCGTATGGAAATCGCTGACGCACCGGATGTGATTTCCATGGACGATTCCCCAAAAAGCATTATGAAAGAAAAGAGCGGCTGCTCTCTGGCAGAGGGATTGCGCCGTTTGGCAGCCGGGGACGGGGACGCTTTTGTTTCCTCCGGTAACAGCGGCGCCCTGGTGTTTGGAGCCAATATGATCGTAAAGCGCATCAAGGGCGTTAAGCGGGTGGCATTTGCCCCGGTGATGCCCAAAGATCAGGGATTTTTCATGCTGATAGACGGCGGCGCGAATGTGGAGTGCCGTCCCGAAATGCTCCAGCAGTTTGCTATGATGGGTGCGGCCTATATGGAGCATGTAATGGGAATTCAGAATCCCCGGGTAGGCCTTGCCAATGTGGGAACCGAAGACCACAAAGGCGGCGAGTTGCAGCAGGAGGCTTTCCATCTGCTCAAGGAAACTCCGGTGAATTTTATCGGCAATATTGAGGCCCGGGATATTCCGGTGGACGCGGCGGATGTCATCGTCTGCGACGGCTTTACCGGAAATGTGATTCTGAAGCTGTATGAGGGCGTGGCCTTGACCCTGATGAAGAAGATCAAAGGGATCTTTACCAAGAGCACCAAAAACAAGCTGGCAGCGGCTTTGGTCCTCAACGATATGAAAGAACTAAAGCAACAGTTGGATTACAATGAGTACGGCGGAGCCCCCATTATGGGAGCGGCAAAGCCGGTATTTAAATCCCACGGCAGTGCCAAAGCACAGACCTTTAAAAATGCCTTGCGTTTGACAAAAGCTTATGTGGAAGGGGACGTAGTGGCGAAGATCTCCGCCTCTTTGCGGGAGATGAAGGTCAGTGAAACTACGGAAGGAGGACAGGCATGAAAGACCTGCGGGAATTGGAAGAAAAAATCGGCTATCATTTTAAGGAACCCACCTATATCATGACGGCTCTCACCCATTCCTCCTATGCCAACGAGCACAAGGGGGAGTGCAAGTGCAACGAGCGGCTGGAATTTTTGGGGGATTCTGTTTTAGGCGTGGTGGTGGCAGATTACCTCTTTAAGCACCGCCCCGATCTGCCGGAAGGGGATCTCACTAAGATCCGTTCCTCCTTAGTGTGTGAAAAGGCCCTATGTGGTTATTCCAAGCAAATGGGGGTGGGGGCGTATTTGCGCTTAAGTCACGGAGAGCAGAATTCCGGCGGCAGGACCCGTCCCAGCATCCTGGCGGATGCCTTCGAGGCCATCATTGCCGCGGTATATATGGATGCTGGCGAGGAGCATGGCATGGAAGAAGCGAGAAAGTTTATCCTCAAATATGTTCTCCCTGCCCTAAAGAGCGCCAAGCCCAAGGCCTTCCGTGATTTTAAAACCGCCTTGCAGGAAATCATCCAACAGACTCCCGAGGAGCGGCTGGAGTATATCCTCACCGGAGAAAGCGGCCCGGACCATAACAAGCACTTTACAGTAGAAGTTCATCTGAACAGCAATGTTATCGGCAAAGGCGGCGGCAGAAGCAAAAAAGAAGCGGAGCAGCAGGCTGCCCGCGAAGCTTTGGAGCTGATGGGATATTGAGCCGAGGGAATGTTGCGGTATTCATCCCCCACAATGGGTGCCCCCACCAGTGTAGCTTTTGCGATCAGCGCCGTATTACCGGACGGCAAAAGCAGCCTTCTCCAGAAGAAGTGTGGGAACTTGCCCAAAAGGCCGCGTCACAGCAGGATGTTTCCCGCTGTGAGCTGGCCTTTTTTGGCGGCAGCTTTACGGCCATTGACAGGGAGTATTTTGGTTCCCTGCTGCAAGTTGCCAAGCGCGCCCGGGAAGAATTAGGCTTTGCCGGGGTGCGGTGCTCTACCCGTCCGGATGCTATCGACAGGGAACGACTTATGCTTTTAAAAGAGCACGGGTTCACCACCATCGAGCTGGGAGCCCAGTGTATGAATGATGCCGTCTTGCTGCAAAACGGCAGGGACCATACAGTGCAGGATGTGGAGAATTCTTCCATACTTGTAAAGGAGTTTGGCTTTTCACTTGGCCTGCAAATGATGACGGGCCTTCCCGGCGCAACAGAGGAAATCGACCGGAACACTGCTGCGGCATTTGTCGCCATAAATCCCGATTTTGTGCGGATTTACCCCACATTAGTACTGCCGGGAACACAGCTGGAAGCTTGGTTTTTAGAAGGAAGTTATCATCCACAGAAACTATGTAAAGCAGTAGAACTTTGCAGTGATTTGCTTCTCCTATTTCAAAATGCCGGGATTCCGGTCATCCGGCTGGGGCTCCACGACACGCCGGAATTAAAAGAGCAGGTTGTGGCAGGGCCTTACCACCCGGCCTTCCGGCAGTTGTGTGAAAGCCGAATCTTTCTCAAAGGCATTCTTGCCGAATTAGCAGAAAGCGGCCAAAAGGGCGAGGGGGAAATCCTCATTGCCGTACATCCTTCCAGCTTTTCTACTGCGCTGGGACAGAAAAAGACCAATATGGAAGCCCTTCGGCAAAGAGGATATGCTGTCCGCTTTTTGCAGGACCCGGAGATTTTGCCGGGAAAATGGGAAATCAGGGCGGCCATAAACGAGAGGAGGAAAAGCCCATGCTGATGAAGTCGCTGGAGTTACAGGGCTTCAAGACCTTTCCAGATAAGACCACCCTTCAGTTTGAGGAGGGCATTACCGCGGTAGTGGGTCCCAACGGGAGCGGAAAGAGCAATATCAGCGACGCCATGCGCTGGGTATTGGGAGAGCAGTCGGTAAAAACACTGCGCTGCTCCAAAATGGAGGACGTGATTTTCAGCGGCACTCCGGCTCGTAAACCGGTGGGGTATGCGGAAGTCACCCTTACCCTAGACAACACCGGACGGGAGTTGAATTTTGACGGGGATACCGTTGCTATTACCCGTCGGTATTACCGCTCTGGAGAAAGTGAATATCTCATCAATAAAGCCGCCGTGCGCCTGCGGGATATCCACGAGCTGTTTATGGATACCGGTCTGGGCCGCGACGGCTATTCCATCATCGGCCAGGGCAAGATCGACAGCATCGTGGCTGCCCGTTCCGAGGATCGCCGGGAAATTTTTGAAGAAGCCGCGGGTATCTCTCGTTTCCGTTACCGCAAGGAGGAAGCGGAACGCCGATTAGATAAGGCAGAGGAAAACCTGCTGCGCCTGCGGGATATTGTTTCCGAATTGGAAGGCCGCATTGCCCCTTTGCGGGAGCAGTCGGAAAAGGCACAGCGGTTTCTGGAACTTTCCGAGGAAAAAAAGGCTCTGGAAATTGGCCTATGGCTGGAAACCCTGAATCGTTCCGGCCGCACCTTGCGGGAGCAGGAAGATAAAATCGCCTTAGCCCGCTCGCAGCAGGACACCATTTCTCAGGAGTTGGATACCCTGGCTGCCCGTATTGAGAAGAACTATACCGCCATCAACACCTGTTCCGCTCAGATGGATGAACTGCGTAACCAGGCTGGGGCAGACGAAGAAAGCGCTGCCCGTCTGGAAGGCGAGATCTCGGTGTTGGAGAACGACATCCGTCACGCCCGGCAAAATGTGGAACGCATTCGGGAAGAAATGGAGCGCGCCGTTTCCTCTCAAAAAAATCTGGATTGGGAGATTGCTGCCCGGCAGACGGAAATCCAGGTAAAGGAAAAGGAAGCCGCCGCCCGGGAAGAGGAGTTCCAGCAAACCACCGAGAGCCTCAGCGATCTGCGCCGCAGCGCCGACGAGGCAGCACGGCAGGTGGACGGCCTTTCGGTAAAGCTGGCGGAGAAGAACTCCGCCCTTTCAGAAGCGAGGGTGCGTGCCACCGGCGCGGAATCCATTTTAAAGGAAATCACCGCCCGGCAGGAGTCGGTGGAACAGACCCTTGCCGCTCGAAAAGAGCAGGAGCAGAAGGCACAGGAGGAAATCAAAGAAACCGCTGAATTGTTGTCTGCCGTAGATGTCCGGGTGGAGACCATCCGCAATTCCGTGCGGGGCTATGAAATGCGGGTGGATTCTCGCCGGAAAAAGGCCGAGGAACAGAAAAAGGAAAACGACCAGCTGCACCTGGACATCCAGGAGCAGCTCCGCCGCGCTAAGGTGCTGGAGGATTTGGAACGGAATCTGGAGGGCTTTGCCCAGAGCGTCAAAACGGTAATGCGGGAATCAGGCCGCGGCAATCTTTCCGGTATCCACGGCCCCTTATCCCGGCTATTTCGGGTGCCCCAGCAATATGCCATCGCCATTGAGACGGCTATGGGCGCCGCCATGCAGAATATTGTGGTAGGCACTGAACAGGATGCCAAAGCCGCTATCCGGCTGTTAAAGCAGCGGGATGCAGGCCGTGCCACGTTCCTGCCTCTTTCCACCATACATGGAAGTCTGTTGCAGGAGCCCTCTTTAGAGGATTGTCCCGGATTTGTGGGGGTGGCCGCTTCCTT
>CALWIS010000224.1 GCA_944380795.1 uncultured Clostridia bacterium
CTGCGTCCCGGAGAAAAGCTGTATGAGGAGCTGCTGCTGGACTCAGAGGGAAAATGCGAAAAAACCAAGCACGAACTGATTTATATTGGCAATCCCATCCCCTTTAATGAGGAGACCTTCCTACAGGAATTACAGGAGCTGCGGCAATGCGCCGGTGTGGATAATGTCCATATGATGGAAGTGATCCATAAACTGGTTCCCACCTATTCTGGCCATGCGGAGAAAAACGACGCATTGGCACAGGTGGAAGGATTGTAAAAGGTCTTATGTTTGCAATAAAATCCCGTTTCGCTTTCGAAGTATCGGAAACGAAACGGGATTTTTGTTAGCGGTATATGCTAAATTTTCAGGGTAGTCCACTTTCCTTGCTGGAACCGGATGCGTGTCAGCAAGAAACGCATTAACTGGTCAAATGCCAAGCCAATCCAGGCTCCAAACAATCCCAATCCCAGAGGATAACAGAAAAGCCAACCGGAACCGGGACGGATGAAGGTAACGCTGATCAGGGAGACTAACGCTGTGTAGCGGGTATCCCCAGCACCACGCAGACATCCAGAATATACCACTTGAGAGATCTGGAGGAAAATGACCACTGACATAATCTGCATAATCATTTGGCCATAATCCAAGATGGCTGTTTCGGCAGAGAACCAGGAGAAAATGCCACGGCCTCCCAATAGGAAGATCACGCAAAGGATGGCAGCAAATACTAAGCCCAGACGTTGGCAGATGCTGCCGTAAATTTTGGCCATATCTTGCCGTTTGGCACCAAGACTTTGCCCTACCAAGGTCACGGCGGCTACCGAAAGTCCATCTCCAAAGGAGAAGGAAATGCTCATCATATTCATGCCGATCTGATGCGCGGCAAAGGCAGTGGTGCCCAAGTTTGCCACCAAAATGGAGTAGGTAAGGAACCCAATACGCAAAAAAATCTGTTCTGCCAAGGTACTGGAGCCAATGTTGGCGATAGCTCCCATGGTGCGCTTATCAAACCGAATCCGCCCTCGCATCTGCCAAACCGACAAAAACCGGTCTGGATGGAAAAGAGAACGTATACTCATAGCGCAGGCCACTACAGTGCCTAGAACCGTAGCGATGGCAGCTCCCTCGATTCCTAATTTTGGGAATCCCAGGTTTCCACCGATCAGTAGGTAGTTAAACACCATATTCACCCCGTTGGAGATGAGATTGGTGCACATGGCGATCTTGGTGTTTCCGGCGCCGCGCTGAGCTGCGTTGATGACCATAGAAAGGGTATTGAATACCATGCCGCCCATAATAATGATAAAATAATTCCTGGCAGGCTCGTGCGTGTCTTCAGCGGAGCCGGAAAGGTGGATGATAGGGTCGGCAAGGGCTACGCACACCACGCTGACAATGGCAGTGAGACCCAAAGTGATGAGGATGGCTTGGGTAAGTACTCGGTTGGCACTCTCCTGATCATGTTCGCCCCTCCGGCGGGCCACAATGGCGGAGACGGCCACATTCAATGAGAGAAAAATAGCCAGTCCCACAAATTTAGGTTGTGTGGTGAGGCCTACTGCCGCAATGGCATAGGAGCCCATAGAGCTCACCATGATGGTATCGATCATTCCCACTAAGCTCACCAGAAAAGATTCTACAATTGATGGCCAGGCAATTTCCAATGTGCGCCGGAGAATTTGCCGGTTTGAGGGGATTTCACCGGATGGCGGTGTGTTTTTTAGAATTTTAGTTGGTTCAAATAAATGCAATCCTGTTCCCTACCCTTCCTGATTTATACGATTCAATCGGCGGACTGTCCCGCGCTTTTTTGCCATTCCCTCCCTTTTGATGTTTGGGTTTGTTAACTCTATTATACATCAAAAGTATATGCTTTTCCAGTCTCCATCATTTTTTGTACAAATATTACAAAACTGAAAGGAAAGGAATTGGATATTCCCCTTTTCATTTGCAAGAAAATTTGCTATAATAGATGCCGTCAACAGTTTCCTGTGTAGTGGAAATTTAGGAAGTTTAAGAAAAGTTCGCCGTACCGTGTAAAGAAGCTTCCCTGAAATAGATAAAAAAGAAGGGGAATTGCATGGATTGCTATGCGCCTGAGAGAATTTACAAATTACCCGTTGTAAGTTGTTATCCTTTATTATAGAATGGATATCGCATAAGAGTCCACGGTTCAATAGACGATTTGCGGCCTTCGGGTCCTGTTGAAAAGGAGTATACTGAACATTTATGAGTTCCATTAAAGAAACGCTTCGCAAGAATCTGTTTGGGATCATTACCATTTCTGTTTCTGCTGTTGTCCTGGTGGGATTCCTCTTTTTTTCCGACAGTATCAATTCCATCCGGAATCTACCGGATGGAATCGCTTGGAATTGGCTGTTATTGGGTGTAATCATGGCGGGCCTTACCTGGGTGCTGGAAGGTTTAGCTTTGAATTTGATTTGTAAAGTGGTATATCCCCAGTGGAAGTTTCATTATTCTTTTTGCGTCGGGATGCTGGGGGTGCTATACAGTGCTTTGACTCCCTGTTCCACTGGCGGCCAGCCCATGCAGATCTACTCTATGCGAAAATTAGGGATGGATACGGGAGCAGCGGGTTCTATTATTGCTGTTAAGACGCTGATCTATCAGGTAGTCATGGTGCTCTACGCTTTGAGCATGGTGGTGCTGCGGCTGGGATTTTTTCAGCGGAATGTCAGCGATTTTTCTTTCCTGACCATTATTGGCTTGGTGTGCAACAGTGCTTTTATTGCTTTGGTGCTCCTGTTCTGTGTCAGTGAAACAATCACCGATAAGCTCATTGCAGGGGGAGTCAAACTGCTGCACAAGCTTCATCTGTGCCGTAAGCCACAAGAAAGATACCAGAAGATCCACAGCCAGTTGTCGGTATTCCATGGCAGCACCCGGCTTATTGGCCGTTCTCTGCGGATGTATGTCACCGTAACCCTGATTACTGTAGCCCAGATCGGTGTGGGATGTATGATTCCCTACTGTATCTATCGGGGATTTGGATTCCACGGGGTGGACCTGCTTACCATTATGGCAGCTCAGGCATATGTTTCCATGGTCAGCGCATTTGTGCCCCTGCCCGGTGCATCGGGTGGCGCAGAAGGCAGTTTTATGATCTTCTTCAATATGTTCTTCACCAATGGCACGGTGATCCCGGCTATGGTGATCTGGCGAGTGCTCACCTATTATATCAATCTGCCGGTGGGATGTATCTGTGCCCATTTTGCCAATAACCGTCTGCCGGTGCTGAACCTGCCCTCTAAAAAAGGGGCTACCGTTGAGGAGATCGCCAATGGCTATCTTCCCGCTGACGAAGGGGTACCCACAGAGGATATGCCCTCCTAAAATAAAATTAGCCGCATTCCAGTTGGCCCAGCCAAAGGAATGCGGCTTTTTGTTTGCTGTAAAATTGTTTAGGGCGTATCGTATCGGCCCAGTTCCAGGGCTTTTTTCAAAAAGTAGCAGTAGGTATTATAATTCACCGTTACCGGGATAGAGTGGTCGCTATGCACCATATAGTTGAAGCCTTGCTTTACCACAGGGATTTTGGCTTCCAGCTCCTTGTCGATAATGCTGCGGTCGTTCGTATAAAGAGTGCGCACATCAATGCCGCCCATAAAGCAGATCTTATCCCCATAGAGCTTGTGAAGCTTCAAGAGGTCCATACCAGCTTTGATTTCGATAACCTGCAAACAGTCGATACCGGCTTCGATCATATGTGGCAACAAAGGCTCAATAAAGCCGCAGGAGTGCATAATAACCGGCAGATTGTGGCTTTTGGCATATCCAATGGTATATTTATGGGCGGGTTGGATCAGTTCGCAGTACATATCCGGAGACATGAAGGGACTTCCCTTATACCCCATATCCTCATAATACCAAATCCCATCTGGATATCCTTCTGCTTCAAAGAGCATTTTTTGCAGTTCCACCGTAAGGTGCGCGTAGGTTTCCGCCATATCGGCTACCCATTCCGGGTCCAAGATCATACCCATAAGCATATTTTCATGGCCGCACACCGGATGGATACATTCAAACACATTAACACCGCTCCACACAAAGAAGCGCCCTGCATCAGCGGCTTCTTTTTTGGCCTTGCGATAGGCTTCAAAATTGATACGCCGGGGGTCAGCGGTGAGCAAAGGTTTGATCTTTTCCCATCCCTCCCGGTCTTTTACACGAAAGTCCACATGCTCGGGGGTGGAGTCATGGAATTTGTGGCGGCGGAGCACAGCGCCATTTCCGTCCAAGAATGTAATGGTATCCTCGGTCTCTGCCACTACCTGAGGCTCAAAATCCAAATCGGCCACCAGATTAAAGGGCCAACACTCCTGCATATCATACTGGAAATGGTCCTCAAAGGATTCGTCCTCCCGGAGATACCCCGCTTCCTCCCAAGCCTTGTGGGTGTCGTTCCAGAAATGCTCATATACGCCCACACGGTCTACCGGCTCATGCCGAAGCAGGCGCTGCATACGTTCTTTACCGGTCATTTTTTCGCCTTCCTTCTATGAGGATGATTTTGGCTACAGTATATACCAGTGTGGAGAAAAAGGGTAGCATGGAACTGCCGGGAATAGGACAAAACTCCTTTTATTTTTCGGTGAGGCTTCGGTAGGCAGAGGGAGACATCCCTGTGTGCCTGCGGAATATCCGAGAAAAATATACATGGTCAGGATAGCCGCACAAAGCGCCGACCTCTCCCACCGGAGTACGGGTAAAGCACAAAAGATTTTTAGCTTGCTCTACGCGCAGGGATGCCAGGAACTGCCCGGGGGTTTGTCCGGTTTCTTCCAAAAAGCGCCGATGAAAACAGGAACGGCTCAATCCGGAAGTATCGATCAGCTTATCAATGGATATTGCTTCGCAAAAGTGCTCTCGGATGAAGCGCACCGCCTGCCGAATGACAGCGGTATTCCCTGTTACTTGTTGGTTTTCTGTTTCCCGGAACAGTTCCGAAAAAAGAAAATACAAACTGGAACGTACTTCAAAAGCTGCCAGATCGCTGGTGGAATTTTGGTTTTGCAGGATGCTTTCCAATAATCCAGAAATCAGGTCCTTTTTAGTCGGTACCAATTTGTTGGGGAGACGGTCCAGCAAAGGGTTTTCGTAGGGGCCCTGGGATTCTTCCGGACGTCCAAATAGAAAATTCTGGCTGCGGCTAAAATTGCCCGCCATATCCACCAGCAGGATATAGCATGCGTAGGGCGGAACGCCCTGCACCACCTGCCCGGGCTTTCGAATGTTTATCTCTCCAGCAGAAAAGGGGAGGAACTCTCCGTCCACAATAATGCCTCCATCGGAACGAAGATAATATTCCAACTCATATTCGTAGACGGTGCGGGAGGCGTAAGTCGACACTGGCGTAGCATAGCCGTCAAAATAGCTGCACCGCAGCAAAGCTGGAGTAAGGTAAGGGGTGGGAAGGATCATGTGCTCATCTCCTATCGGATTGTTCTCCATCAGAAGCTTTTTTGCGGCTTTTGATCCGGTCGGCTGCCTGCGTCATGCGGTCTTGCGCTTCTGCCAGCAAATCTCGGAATTCCTCAGGGCTTCGCAGAGAGCGCATACGGGGAAAAGCTTGGGCCAGCCGGCGATATAGCTTTTGCAAACGCTGGATATGCTTGTGCCGACGCTCCTGTTGTGCAGCAGTGCGGTATTGTTCCCGGATGGCGGCCAAACCCTCCAGTTCCATTTGACGCGCTCCTGCTTCCCGAGTGATCTCCACCAGAGCGTGGATGGTGACGGCAGTATCGCCGATAAAATAGACAGCCAACACCAAAAATCCCAACAGCAAAAAGTTTTCCGGCAGAGAGAGAAGAAAGCCCACCACATGAGGATGGATGACCTGTACCATCAAAACGGACATGATGCCAAACAACAGGGAATTCCGTAAGCAGATTCTGCCATGAAGGTTCCAACGGCGCTGGGAATAATCCCACAGACTTAGACGAAAAACCTTTTCCAAAATTAGACTGGTGAGATATTCCAAGCCACTGGTGCCGACTATACTGCCAAGAAACAACAGCAGCCAGTGATCCCGCAAACCAGAAAATAACAGTAGAATAATCATGGCGCCAAAGCCATAAATAGGGCAAAATGGTCCTGTCAGAAATCCGCGGTTGATAAACTTTCGGGCGGCCACAGAGCAGAACAAGGTCTCACAGATCCAGCCTAAAAAACTGTAGATCAAAAAAATGGCAAATTGAATTAAAATTGATTGCATCCTGTCAAATCCTTTCCAAATTTTGTGTAATTTTTTCACAAAATCCACGGAGGTTTTGTGAAAGGAAACCTCTTATGATATAATAAATAAAATATGTATATTGATTTAGGAATGAGGAAATACCATGAAGTTTGAAACTATATTATTGGTATCCGATATTGACGGCACTCTCATCGATTCCCGATATCAGATCCCCCAACGCAACCGGGAGGCCATCCAGCGGTTTATGGAGCAGGGCGGCGGTTTTGCTATTGCCACTGGACGCTCCTGGGAGTCGGTGGAAAAATGCCTTTCAGGCCTGCGGGTCAACCGTCCGTGCGTTTTGGCCAATGGCGGCCTGCTTTACGACATGGAACGCCATCAGCCGGTAAGCGCCCAAGCGCTTCCGCCAGAAGCTAAAAAATACGCAGAACGTTTTCTGGAACATTTTCCAACAGCTGGAGTAGAGGTATTTACCGATACAGATGTGTGGGTGCTGCGGGAAAATGATATCACTCGGGCCCATATGCAACATGAGGGGATCGGTTTTCGCACAGGCAGACCAGATGACATACAGGCTCCCTGGTGTAAGGTGCTGGTTGCCTCTCGGGAACAAAAGGAGATCATGGCCTATACCAAGGAGATGGGGACAAAAGGAGTGCGGTTCGTGGCATCTTCCGACCGATATTGGGAGATGCTCCCAGAAGGGGCGGACAAAGGCAGCGGAATTACCCGATTAGCAGAGCTTTACGGATATCCTATGGAGCGGGTAGCGGCTATCGGGGATTATTATAATGATCTGGAGATGCTCCAGACGGCAGGAATTACGGCAGTGCCGGAAAATGCGCCGGAAGAACTTCGGCAGTATGCAGACGTGGTGGTCTGCCACTGCTGTGACGGCGCTGTGGCGGATTTTGTCGAATTCCTGGAAACCCGTCATGAGGGCTGACAGGGAGAGAGAAAGAAAAGAATGGAAATCCGATAGTTTTCGAGAAAAAGAAAACGAACATGCTTTGCGCGTACAAACGTGTATTCTGATAGGGGTGATGTGCCTGCTTTGTGCAGGAATCATCTTGTTCGAGATCTTTTGGACCCAGCCGGTAGTGGTCTATGAAAATCCGCAAAGCACGGTTCCTCCTGCACAAAACAGTTGCCTTTCTTCTGAGGAGGAGTCCTCTGTGCAAGACCCCCAGCAACAGGGGAAGGTTAATCTCAACACAGCTTCCGCCAAAGAGTTGGAAACTCTGCCGGGCATTGGGGAAGTAAAAGCCCAAGCGATTATTGATTATCGGGAGCAGGAAGGGCCGTTTCAAACCATTGACCAGGTGATGGAAGTGAAGGGCATTGGAGAAAAGACCTTTGAATCCATCCGGGACCTGATAACAGTGGAATAGAGAATTTTGAACTTTTATTATACCATCTTTTTATGCTGAAGAAGTGAAGAGAATGCAAACACGTGGGGGATTTTGACGAATCCTTTTTGAAAACAAGACAAAAGCAGTGGCTTTATTAAGAAGGGCATACATTCCTAAAATCACCTGGGAATGTATGCCCTTCTGTTTGAAGTTGGATTTAAAGTTAATAATAGAAGCGGATGAACTTGATGTTGTAAAAATCACAGGCCAAAAGGTCGTCGGTTTCCGACTCGTTGAGCAGGATATAATTGGCTCCCACTCCTACCAGGATTCCCATACGGTCGGTCATGGTGTTGGTGCCTACCAGAAACTCCACCTTGACTTTTTTTCCAATTTGAGTACGGAGGAATCCATTGAGATATTGCAGGCTTTCTTGGTTAACTGTCATAGGGCGGTCCATGGGAATCCCCGTCACGGAAGGGGAAGAAAGAGACCCCGTGATCTCCGGCAGAGCAGAAAACCCGGAATCGGCGGGGGCGGAACATCCGGTGCCGCCGGGGCATCCGCCGGAGGGCGCGGTTTGGGGTTGGGTGTATACGGCGCTGTAGCCGGTGTTGGGATACATAAATAGGCTCCTTTCCAAAAATAACAGATGGCTTAGGTGTCGCGGTATTTTTCCGTTGGCGCATAAAAGCAATGATTGTTGATACGGGTATAGTACGCGCCGATACCGCCGGGAGGAAAATAAGGCGGACAGGTCGGCTGATAGGGATTTTGAAAAAACAGGGAATTTCCTACAGAAGAGGCGGTATTACCGGCAAGCGCCCAGTCTGCAATGGCGTAGTGTACCTCTTCTGGGTTCATATTGTAGATATTTTGCGGATTATATCCGCCCCCTACAGAGGTCTTCATACAGGTAAACTGCCCCGGCTGCTGGATGATGTTACGCACATTTCCACCATTGCTCACCCGAGAGAATTCCCCATATTCCACCAGGGTGCGGTTCATCACCACTGAAGCAACAGCCCGCATCCCGTCGTCGCCTTCGCCGCCAGCCTCGCACTTGATGAGCCTTGCCAACAGTTCCCTATCGGTAAAAGGCATAAAGAACCCCTCCTTTCCTTTTTACCATATGCCCAGCAGGAAAAAGTGGTGTATATTTCCAGTGGTTTAGGGACAGGATGAAAAAAGAAGGGAGAGGAAATGATGAACCGAATCTATTTGTGTGGAAGTGAGCAGGATTCCAGTTTGACACTGCGATTAAAAAAGGCGTTGGAACGATATGGTACGGTCCGGTATCGGGGAATATGTTCCGGCAGTGGACAAAAGGAATTTTTTTTGGAAGAAGGGGAGAGCTGGCCAACCTCCCGACAAGAACGGGGATTATTGCTTTTAAAGGACAGTTTTTCTACAGGAGGCGGAGATATCCCCCAAAAGGGATGGACTGCTGTGCTCCGTTCAGACCACACAAAAGCGGTTTGTGCGCTGCGGGGCACCGGAATCCCGGCAGTGACCTGCGGCAGCGCCCTGCGGGACTCCCTGAGCCTTTCCAGTTGGGATTTTCCCCAGGGCGCGGTGAGCCTTTTGCGAGGGGTAACAACATTGGAAGGAGAAGCACTGGAGCCGGGGGAGATCCCGGTGATTATGGAGGGCCCATGCTCCAGAGATTGGATGCCCTTGTTGTGTGCGGTGCTGCTGTTATGCGGGGTTCCATCTTCTCAAGGATACCGGCTGTAAATTTGAAAAAATTGACAGTTATATTTTTCGCAGGCAGGAGAACAATAGAAAAGCAAACGCAAGACAGATTCTTTCCAAAAACAATTTATGAAAATGAGGAGTGTATTTTATTATGTCTAACAAGAATGTTGTTCCTGAGGCACGCGAAGCTTTGAACCGTTTTAAGATGGAAGCCGCCAACGAGGTAGGCGTGAACCTGAAGCAGGGCTACAACGGTGAACTGACCTCCAAGCAGGCTGGTTCTGTGGGCGGCCAGATGGTCAAAAAGATGATCCAGCAGTATGAGGAAAACATGAAGTAAGAGCTTCCGTTAAACCGGTAAGCCTTGCATCTGATTTGCAGCCATAACAAAAAGCCCCCAAATGGAAGCGGGCGGGACCAAAAGGAACCGCTGTGCCGCCGTTTGGGGGCTTTTGTCATATGCGAAACGTATTGATTTTACACTTTTTTGTTGCGGCCGCCGGAAACAACACCTTTGGCAGCGTCTACGGTGACCGTAGTACCGCTCTTCAGCAGAGAGGTGGCATATTCCGCTCCAACAATAACCGGCTTATCCAGGGCCAGACCCACAATAGCTGCATGGGAGTTGACGCCCTCTTTCTCGGTGATGATGGCAGAGGCGCGGCGCATCTGCGACAGGATATCATTAGTGGTATAGGGGATGACCAAAATATCTCCATCCCGGAATTCCTGGATAGCCTGTTCTTCATCCTTGCATACACACAGATTGCCGGTAACTGTACCCTTGGTAATACCCACACCAGACACCCGGACATCGCCTACCAGCTGTACTTTTAACAGGTTGGTGGTGCCGGAAACACCCAACGGTACACCGGTGGTAATAACAACGATATCGCCGTTGTCCACCAAGCCGGCGGCGCTGGCCACACTTACCACATGGTCAAACAGCGCGTCGGTATTGTTCTGTTCTTCTACCATAATGGGACGCACACCCCAGGACAGGTTCATCTGGCGACAGACCTTGGGCTCGGTGGTGCCGCTGATAATGGGGCATTCTGGGCGGAAACGAGAGATCATGCGGGCAGTACGGCCGGATTTAGAAACTGTAATAATGGCTCGGGCACCCAAATCGTGAGCGGTGGTGCAGGTGGCGTGGGAGATGGCTGCTGTCACATTGGGCTGTTCCAGGGGGCCATTCTTTTCAAACCGGGCTTTGTAGTCGATATCCTCTTCCGTGCGCACTGCGATACGGATCATGGTCTTTAGAGCCTCGATGGGATAATCACCAGCAGCTGTTTCGCCGGAAAGCATAATGGCGCTGGTTCCGTCATAGATAGCGTTGGCCACGTCGGTGGATTCCGCACGGGTAGGACGGGGATTTTTCATCATGGAATCCAGCATCTGAGTGGCGGTGATAACCTGCTTGCCGGCAAGGTAGGCCTTGCGGATGAGCTGTTTCTGGATGACGGGGATCTCCTCCAGGGGAATCTCTACGCCCAAGTCGCCGCGGGCTACCATAATGCCGTCGGCTACGTTGATGATCTCGTCGATATTTTCCACGCCATCTATATTTTCGATTTTGGCGATGATGCGGATATCGTGGTTATTGAGGCTTTCCAGCAGGGCACGCATTTCCAGAATATCATCGGCGCTGCGAGTGAAGGAGGCGGCGATAAAATCAAAATCCTCCTGCACAGCAAAGGCAATATCTTCCCGATCTTGTTCGCTGATAAAAGGAAGGGAGAGCTGGACGCCGGGGACATTGATGCCCTTATGGGCAGAAACGGTTCCGCCGTTGACCACACGGCAGACAATATCGGTGTCATCGCAGGATTCTACCTTTAATTCGATCAGGCCGTCATCGATCAAGATGCGGGAACCTACGCTTACATCCTGCGGGAGGCCTTTAAAGGTAATGGAGGCGATGGTTTCGTTGCCCATTACTTCCCGGGTGGTAAGGGTAAACTGACTGCCGGCGTTGAGAGTGACCTTAGGAGGATCAAATTCTTTTACGCGAATCTCAGGGCCCTTGGTATCCAACAACAGGGCCACGGGAAGATCCAATTCTTCCCGAAGGGCTTTTACCTTGTCTGCACGGATTTTTTGCTCCGCATGGGTCTGATGGGAGAAGTTCAGGCGGACAACGTCTGCGCCGGACTGCATCAGCTTGCGAAGAACATCGCCTTTATCGGTGGCGGGGCCCAGGGTGCAGATGATTTTAGTCTTTCTCATGTGTTCACAGCTCCATTCTGAAAAAATATTAACAGGTTTAGGGTTTTCAATTTGTACAGTTCTATTATATCGGATTTACGATATAAATGCAATGAATGTTGTATAGGGATCTGTAAATCTGGAATGCGAGGGAAAAGGTGGGAACACGGCGAAAATAGTTGAATTTTGTTCCCTTTCCCGTTACAATAAATAAAGAACTTGGTAGAGCAGATGAGCGGAAAACCCGAGGCAGATGGAAAGAGTAGGTCAGGTGTGGGATGAAGCAGAGCAAAAAGAATGGAGAGAGGATCGTAAAGGCAAAGCCCAGCGGATATGAGGAGCGCCGGGTGCGCAGGCTGGGGCAGGTGCGTTTGCTGGTGGGCGTGCTGCTTTTGGCGGTAATCGCCGGCAGTGCATGGTTTACCTGGGAGCGAATCATGGTCCCCTATGAAGGAAAAGGGGAAAGCAGTTCTTCACAAAGCGAAGGAAAGGAATCTTCTCAAGGCGAGATTCTGCCGGTGTACGGGGATGACTTTAATTTAAAGCTGGTAAATAAAGAAAATCCCATGGAAGAAGGGGAAGAGCCACAGCTGACAGAGTATGCGGGCGTACAGATGGACGAGAGGATCGTACCGGCTTTGGAAGCCATGCTGGAGGCAGCGGAAAATGAGGGGGTGCCTTTAACAGTGACCGGCGGTTATGTGAGCGCTGAAGAACAGGACACGCTGTTCCAGCAGGAAGTGGAAAGACTAAAAAAAGAAAATAAATATTCCCAGGTGATGGCAGAGCAAACTGCGGAAAAAACGGTTTCCCGAGGTGGGTGCGATGACGCTCAAACGGGGATGACTGTGCAGGTGGCGGCAAAAGACGAGGCAGGCAGCTTTGAAAATACTGCCCAGTACCGGTGGCTTTCCCGGCACTGTATCGAATATGGGTTTGTCATCCGCTATCCAGAAGGGAAGAATTCCTACACCGGAAAAGAATTTGATCCCACCCGAGTGCGTTATGTGGGAACCCGGGCTGCGGGCCGGATGCGGCAGCTGCAAATGTGCCTGGAAGAATATGCAGAATACAGTAATCGGTGAGCCTCGCAAAAAAATAACAGGAAAAATCAGGATTTCCTAAAATAATGCTTGCATTTCTTAGCGGGGTGTGGTAAAATCCATTTGTTAATGTTGTAGCTCGGCTGAAAGAGGTGACAAAGATGCAGGAGAATATGCACCCCAAGTACGTGAAGACGACCATTACGTGTGCTTGCGGCAACGTGATCGAGACACGTTCCACCAAAGAGAACATCCGTGTTGAAATTTGCTCTAAGTGCCATCCGTTCTTTACCGGCAAGCAGAAGCTTGTAGACACCAGCGGACGTGTGGATATGTTCAAGAAGCGTTACGGCTTACAGGACAAATAAAGTTGTTTTCTCCGGGCGGTGCAGAAATGCGCCGCCTGCTTTTTTTCACTACATATGACAGGGGTTGAAAAAATTGGCGGAATACCGTACCATCTCCCAGGCGGCCCAGGATGAATTTGTAGAAAAGCGTTCCCGGTTTATCGGCTATGCCCGCCCGGTGCAGACGGAGGAAGAGGCTGCGGCCTTTATTGCGGAAATGCGTTCCAAACATTGGGACGCTACCCACAACGTGTATGCCTATATCCTGCGGGAGGGGCAGATCCAGCGCTATTCCGATGACGGCGAACCCCAGGGTACAGCGGGAATCCCAGTGCTGGACGTTTTGCAGAAATCCGGGGTAACGGATACAGCGGTGGTGGTCACCCGGTATTTTGGCGGCATCCTGCTGGGCGGCGGCGGATTGGTGCGCGCCTATTCCCACGGGGCTTCCATTGCTTTGAAGGCGGCGGGTATTCTCACCATGCGGGAGTGTTTACTGCTGGAGCTTTCCTGCGATTACAGCCAGTATGGCCGGGTGGGCTCTTTGGTTCCCGAGTGCGGCGGTATTATTGACAATACGGAATTTGCCGAAGATGTGCGTATCCGGTTCCATATGGCGCCGGACTTACGGCCCAGTTTTGAGCGCAAGTTGGCCGACGCTACCAACGGGCAGGTGACCTGCCAGGGCGAAGAGACCCAATATTTTGCGGTGGAGACAGAGTAAAGAAGCCGTACGCAGGGGAAAATTAAAAAAATAAGAAAATTTTCATTTTTTTAAAGGGTATTTTGCTTTTTTTGCGTATATAACTATTATAGAAAGTAATGGGAAATGGGAACCCGGAGAGGGGGTTCGGATTTTGACGATTCGGGAAGAATATCAGAGAATGGAGCAGCAGCTTCTTTCACCGGAAGCCACGCTGTCCAAGAATACCCGTGGACGGGAGCGGCCGGAGGAGGAATGCCCCCTGCGAACGCCCTACCAGCGGGACCGGGATCGGATTATCCACTGCAAGGCCTTTCGAAGGCTGAAGCATAAAACCCAGGTGTTTTTGTCCCCACAGGGAGACCATTACCGTACCCGGCTTACCCATACTTTGGAGGTGGCCCAGATTGCCCGCACCATTGCCCGGGCGCTGCGGCTCAATGAAGACCTTACCGAAGCGGTGGCATTAGGCCACGACTTGGGACATACCCCCTTTGGCCACGCGGGGGAGCACGTGCTGAACCAGCTGGCGCCAGGAGGATTCCGCCATTACGAACAGAGCGTGCGGGTGGTGGAACGTCTGGAAAAGGATGGCCAGGGCCTGAACCTGACTTGGGAGGTGCGGGACGGCATTCTGTGCCACACCCGAGGGCAGGAGGCAGCTACTCCAGAGGGCAGAATTGTCCGGTTGGCGGACAAGATCGCCTATCTGAACCACGATATGGATGACGCCGTGCGGGCGGGGGTGCTTTCGGAAGAGGATATTCCCGAAAAGGCCTCCCGTGTGCTGGGAGACAGCCGTTCCCGGCGCATTGACTGTATGGTGCGTTCGGTGGTGGAAAATAGCCGGGGCGGAGAAATCCGCATGGATGCACTGGTGCAGGAAGCTTTTGACTGCCTTCATGATTTTATGTATGAGAGGGTATACCTGAATCCCAAGGCCAAGCCAGAGGAGTATAAGGTGCCCAATATGTTGGTGATACTGTACGGCCACTTCCTCTCTCCGGAGATGCTTCCCCCGGAGATGGAGCAGATTGCCCAGGAGGATGGGCGGGAGCGGGCTGTGTGCGATTACATTGCCGGAATGACCGATCAATATGCCGTGGATACTTTTCGGCGGCTGTTTATCCCCCAGGCTTGGAGCCGGTGAGTTTTTGGAAAGGAGGAGCCCATGCGCCTACCGGAATCATTTTTACAGGAGCTGAAAGCCCGTACCGATATGACGGAGTTGGTTTCCTCCTATGTAAACCTGCGCCGCAGCGGGCGCAACCTGGTAGGGCTTTGCCCCTTCCACCGGGAAAAGACCCCCTCGTTTAATGTCTACCCGGAAAACGGTTCCTTCTACTGTTTTGGATGCGGTACCGGCGGGGATGTCATCACCTTTGTTCGGAAAATTGAAAATCTGGACTATATGGAGGCCGTGCGGTTTTTGGCCCAGCGTGCGGGGCTTACCGTGCCGGAAGAACAGGTGGACGATAGTATGTCCCGGCTGCGCACCCGAGTTCTGGAAATTAACCGGGAGACCGCCCGATTTTACCACAGGGTGCTGCTTTCTCCGGAAGGAAGGCCGGGACTGGAATATCTCACCGGCCGGGGGCTTACCATGAAAACCATCCGGCATTTTGGGCTGGGTTTTTCCCCGGCGGGGCGTTTTTCTCTTACCGACCATCTGAAAAAAATGGGATATACAGAGCAGGAGCTGATTCAGGCCAATGTGGCGTTCCGGAGCCGCAGCGGCAGGGCCATGGACCGGTTTTATGACCGGGTGATGTTTCCCATCATCGACCTGCGGGGAAATGTGGTGGCCTTTGGCGGGCGTATCCTCACCGACGAAAAGCCCAAATATATCAACACCTCCGATACCCCAGTGTACCACAAGAGCAGCGGCCTTTTCGCCATGAACTTTGCCAAGAACAACGGCGGGGAGCAGTTGATTCTGGCGGAGGGGTATATGGATGTGATTTCCCTGCATCAGGCGGGGTTCACCAATGCCATGGCCTCGCTGGGTACCTCCCTTACGGTGGAGCAGGCGCGGCTCATGGCCCGGTATGCCAAAGAGGTGGTCATCTGTTATGACTCCGACGGGGCAGGGCAGAAGGCCGCCGCCAGAGCGATCCCTATGCTGCGGGAGGCGGGGGTGTTGGTAAAGGTGCTGTCGGTGCCGGGGAATAAGGACCCAGACGAATATATCCGTTCCCACGGGGCGGAGGGGCATGCATACTTTAAACGGTTGCTGGATGCCTGCGGCAATGATGTGGAATACCGGCTGGCAAAGCTCAAAGAAGGCCGGAATCTGAATGCCGCTGAGGATAAGGTAGCCTACCTGACCAGCGCGGCGGAGTTGTTGGCCACATTGGACAGCCGCATTGAGCAGGAGGTGTATGCCAGCCGGTTGGCCGGGGAAATGGGCGTGGATAAAAACGCCATCCTCACACAGGTGAACCGCCAGCAGCGGCAGCGGGACCGGCAGGAAAAACGCCGGCAATTCCGAGAGATCCAGCAGGAGCTCAGCGCGGTGCGTGACCCGGTCAACCCGGAGAAAAGCCGCCATTTGCGCTCCGCCAACGCGGAGGAGGCCCTCATCGCCTATTTGTTTGCCCATCCCGACCAGGCAGAAGAGGTGAAGGCCCAAGCGCCGCCGGAGAAATTCAGCACAGCCTTTACCCGTCGCGTGTATGAGGCGGTGCTGGAAAAAATTACAGAGGATAAGCCGTTGACCCTTACCGATTTGACAGAAGTTTTAACGGCGGAGGAAATTTCCGCTGTAGCAAGGCTTTTGGCAAAACGTTCGTCAGAAGTGGCGGAGATTGGGGATGCAGCAGAATATATACAGGTGATCCTGCAGGAAGCAGGAAAGCTCAGCGAAGAAGAGCTGAAAAATGCGTCCAACGAGGATCTGATGCAGCAGATGCAGAAGCTGCGGGAAATGAAAAAATAGGGGGATTACTATTATGGCAGTACAGGACAAGAAAGCAGTAATCAAGGATCTGTTAGAGCAGGGCAAGGCCAAGGGCTCCCTGACCACAAAGGAAATTCTGGATGCTTTGGGAGAAATGGATTTTGACCCAGATCATTTGGAAAAATTCTACGAGACCCTGGAAAGCTTGGGGGTAGAGATCGTAGACGAAGGCTTTAGCGATATTGAGGACATCCCCCTGGAGGAGTTGGAGGAATTTGATGTTCCCCCCGATGAAGGAGAGGATCTAGAGGCCAGCTTGAGCACCGAGGGCATTGCCATCGACGACCCGGTAAAGGTATACCTCAAGGAGATTGGCCGGGTGCCCCTGTTGACTCCGGAAGAGGAGATCGATTTGGCTATCCGTATCGGCAACGGCGACGAAAGCGCGAAAAAGCGCCTTTCGGAAGCCAACCTGCGTCTAGTGGTCAGTATTGCTAAGCGGTATCTGGGACGCGGGATGCAGTTCCTCGACCTGATTCAGGAGGGCAATCTGGGCCTGATTAAGGCAGTGGAGAAGTTCGACTATACCAAGGGCTTTAAGTTCTCCACCTACGCCACTTGGTGGATTCGTCAGGCTATTACCCGCGCCATTGCCGACCAGGCAAGAACCATCCGCATCCCGGTGCATATGGTGGAGACCATCAACAAGGTGAAGAAGGTTTCCAGCCAGCTGCTCCACACCAATGGCCACGAACCTACCGCTGACGAGATCGCCGCCGAACTGGATATGCCGGTGGATAAGGTGCGGGAGATCATGCGTGTTGCTCAGGAGCCTGTCTCTTTGGAAACGCCTATCGGCGAAGAAGAAGACAGCCATCTGGGAGACTTTATTCAGGATGACGATGCCCCGGCTCCGCAGGACGCTGCTTCTCACACTCTGCTGAAAGAGCAGCTCTCGGAGGTGCTGGATACCTTGACCCCCCGTGAGGAAAAGGTGCTGCGCCTGCGCTTTGGTCTGGAGGATGGCCGTTCCCGCACTTTGGAAGAGGTGGGCAAGGAGTTTAATGTAACCCGTGAGCGTATCCGCCAGATTGAGGCAAAGGCTTTGCGCAAGCTGCGCCATCCCAGCCGCAGCAAGAAGCTCAAGGATTTCTTGGACTGATTTGAAGGAGAATGCCTTATGCACATGACGCTGGAAACGGATTATGCGGTGCGTATCGTGGAGGCCCTGACTCGAGAAGGGAAAAGGCTGGATGCCCGCACCATTGCGGAACGCACCCGGGTACCCCAGCGGTTTGCCTTAAAGATCCTGCGGAAGCTGGTGGCAGATGGGATCGTGTGTTCCTATAAGGGGGCTGCCGGCGGTTATGAATTGGCCCGTCCACCACAGGAAATCACTCTGCGGCAGGTTATCGAATCGGTAGAAGGTCCCTATCGGATGAGCCGGTGTCAAGGGGATGAATACTGCTGTGACCATACCAACTGCCGGTTCCACGTCATTTATGGGGAGATCTCTCAGTTGGTGCGGGAAAAGCTGGAATCTTATACTTTCGCGGCTATTTGTGCCCCAGAGCAGGGGCCGGCCTGCGGCCATGATTGTGATGGGTGCGGACAGCATTCCGTGGAAAAGGGAACATGATGGTTGCTGAAAGGCGGAAAGCAAAACGGCACACCCTTCCGGGTGTTTTTAGAGAAAATATTTCTTTTTAAGAACAAAAATTCCAATGGTATAAAAAATAAAAGTGGCAGTCAAAATCAAAGTTTGGCTGCCACTTTTTGCTGTTTTAGAAATAAAAGCGCAAAAAACGAATAAAAAAATAAAAAAGCGGGCAAAATAGCCGCTTTTTCCCGGAAATCTATTGACATCAAAAAAAAAATATTATAGAATGATATACTGCATTATACTGGATGATTGTGCTTAAAGAATCTGTGATACAGTTTAGCACATCTTTCAAAAAAACGCAAGCTTTTTTCGGAAAAATTGTCGCGGCCCCGTAACGGGGAGGACGTGCAAAGCGCGCGGCAGAACGGTAAAGATTGGAATGGAGTGATCGAGCCAATGGTGAATGTCAAACCGGTGCAGTTGGGCAAAAACACCCGTATGAGCTTTTCCCGCATCGATGAAGTCCTGCAGATGCCGAACCTCATTGAGGTGCAGAAGAATTCCTACAAGTGGTTCCTGGAGGAAGGCCTGAAAGAGGTTTTCCACGATGTTTCCGGCATTACGGATTTCACCGGAAACCTGGTTCTGGATTTTGTCAACTACAAGCTGGACGACGAGCCCAACTACAGTGTGGTGGAGTGCAAGGAGCGGGACGCCACCTATGCGGCGGCTCTCCGCGTTACCGCCCGCCTGCTGAATAAAGAGAGCGGAGAAATCAAGGAGTCCGAGGTCTTTATGGGCGACTTCCCCCTGATGACCGACAGCGGCACCTTTGTTATTAACGGCGCTGAGCGCGTCATCGTTTCCCAGCTGGTCCGTTCTCCCGGCGTGTACTACAAGATGGAGTACGACAAGACCGGTAAGGAGCTGTTCAGCTCCACTGTGATCCCCAACCGGGGCGCATGGCTGGAATATGAAAACGACGCCAACGATGTGTTCTATGTGCGCATCGATAAGAACCG
>CALWIS010000225.1 GCA_944380795.1 uncultured Clostridia bacterium
TACTCATCAGACGGTACAGCTCCGTGTCCTTGGGAAAATCGTTGATAAGAGGAACAATCGAGCTGCCTACTTTAATCAAACCGTGACCTACCGGGGAGTTATTGACATAGGCCATTTGTGTATCTGAAATTTTCAGAATTTCAGATAGCTGCTCTTGATCCTTGGCTGCCTGATTGAACATCAGCATAAATTCACTGTTTCCAAACATGAACTTTCCACGTTCGGATTCCAGGCACTCCTCTACATTCTGGGTAATGCCAGTTAGCATTGCACCGTACTTACGGAATCGCTTCCAGCATTTGTAGAGGAACTCCGAACTGTACTGGTTGATTCTGTTCTGTCCTCCGCCTCCGCTGGCGGCAAAAAACAGATAAATCTCGTCAATATAAACATGGGTATATTTGCCTTTTCTTCGGTTGCGAATGACACGATTGTAGATTGCATCCAGCATCACCAACAAGCCAACCGGCTTCAATTCCTCGCCCAGTTCATGAATGTCAAAGCAGAGGAGCCGGTTATCCGAGTTGATATTGGTCTGGTGGGCAAATACGTCAAGGCTACCCGTGGTAAACAACTCCAGAATCAAGGCAAGCTGTTCAGCACCGGGTTCCACCTGACGCTTCAAATCGTCATAGAGGTCTTTCAGCGTGGGGGGATCGCCCCGGAAGTTTTTCAGATATTGCCGATAAATATTGCCAGCGCAGCGGTCGATAATCGACTTTTGCCCCGGCTCAATTCGTCCCTCTGCCAACTGCTCAAAGAGGGACATAATAAAACCACTTTTCAGTTTCAGTGGGTCTTGGCCCTCATCGTATTCATCGGAAATGTCCATAGCATTGATATAGCTGCCACCGCCCGTATTGGAGATTACAATGACTTCACCTCCCATGGCGTTCACAAGTGGGCCATACTCTCGCTCAGGATCGACAATGATAATATCATCGTCGGTATTCAATGCTACGGAGGCCATTTCCTGCTTTGCTGCCATAGACTTACCGGAGCCGGAAACACCAAAGATAAAGCCATTACCATTCATGAGCGTTCTGCGGTCGCAGATAATCAAGTTGCCCGAAACGGCGTTTCTGCCATAGTAGATACCGCCGGTATCCATGATTTCCTGTGCCTTAAAGGGCATGAGAACGGCGGTGCTTTCCGTAGTCAAGCTGCGCAAGGAATCAATCCGCTGCAACCCATAGGGAAGCACGGTATTGAGGCCGTCCTCCTGCTGGAACATCAGATTCGAGATTGTGCAGCCGTGGCTGTTGCCGATAGAAACCAGGGATTCGGTATCTTGCTCCAACTGTTCCATGTTATCCGCAAGATGCGTAATCACGACTTGTGCCAGAAGAAGGCTCTGATCCCGCTCTGTGACGTCCGTATAAAGTTCTTCAGTCTGGTCTTTCAGCTGACGCAGGTGATATGGAACCGAGGCATTGAAATTATTGTGTTCCACCTGACGCTGTGTGTTACGGGTAATATCGGATTCAATGGCCATCAATCTTCGCTGAATTTCCTTGACTACCTCATCCGTAGGAATCGGCAGCAGGTTAATCGTCACCATCATGTTGCGAGGCAGATCGGCAAGGTCTGTAATCATGCGATCTCGGATGAAATTCGCATACTCCCGGATGAAAAGGACACGGCCCACCTGGTTGCCCACCTCATAATGATCGTTGCGGAACAGCATATAGTCCGGTGCAATAGAATCCCGTACATCTATTCCGCTTTCCGTAATACGATCATAGTCAAAATAGAACTGCGTCTCGGAGGGACGGAAGAAATCGTGGAACAGACGCATACGTTCTGCCACTGTGATTTCTGCCACTTTTACATCCAAGCGGCCAAGGTAGGTTTTGAGATCGGTTTCCGCTCGCTGAAAAAAGGAACGGGCTTCCTTTACCGTCTTTCTCTCCACGGAGATGGTAAGATACTTTTCTTGGCTGATATTGTTGCTGCTTTCCGCAGCACTGGTAAGAATTCCATTATGCTCCGTGCGATAATGATCTCTCCCGTCCCCTTTCATTTTCATCAGCAGGTTTTCCTCAAACTCTTGCTGATTCATGGTACGGTTATATAAGGTGATTTTTACCTGTGTACGGGCAGGCAGTGCATTGATGAAGGCGCAGTAGAGCAGAAAGAGATATTCCTGCATCTGTTTCCCGGCAACGGCATAGTTAATATCAAAAAATCGCCAGGTCTTGGAGTAAAGACCGGCGACTTCAAAAATCCCATCCTTATGCACTTTTTTGATGGGGATAGATTGCTGGACGCTGCGGGGAATAAAAAACTTTTCGTGGTTGGGGTTTTTCCCCTTAAAGGGTTTAATCATTTTTTCTTTCCCTCCTGTTGCGTGGTCTTCGGGATATAGCTGTTTTCAGACTTCCAGACACGGTGATTGGACAGCAAGAAGCAGGATTTGAACCACACCCAGGCGAACTTCTCCAACTTCATGCCGTTATACTGGAAAAAACCAGCCACGGCCAAGGGAGCAGCGCCCAGAATACAAATCCAGCTCACCGATTCCCGGCCCATAAATCTACTGAGCAAGGCATACAAGCCAACCGCCGTGCCTACGGCCAATGCAGAGCAGACAAACTGCCGCATGGTCAAGCCGAAAAAAATGGTTTCCTGATAGGTCAGGATTTCTTTGTTGATCTTAATTTCCATGCGTCACACTCCAAACATTTCTTTTGCGATGCGGTCGGCAGCTTTCACCAAACCAACCAGCACCAAAAGATTAAAGATGGTTTCGCCAAGATAGCCCCAGACTTGCGTGATGACTGCTGCTTCGGCGTCGATCACAGGTGTGCCGCTGGAGACATAGGCGGTAAAGATGATGCAGGCCAGCACCACCACGGCTCCCTCCATGCACACACCAATGTAGCTTTTGAGAAAGGACTTGCCGATAAAAGATGTGCTTTCTCCCGCAAAGGAGGATAGGGCTATG
The DNA here is from genome assembly GCA_944380795.1 of uncultured Clostridia bacterium. Taxonomy (GTDB): domain Bacteria; phylum Bacillota; class Clostridia; order Oscillospirales; family Acutalibacteraceae; genus Heritagella_A. Next base: position 2,948 of record CALWIS010000225.1, read on the forward strand.
GGGGAAAGGGCCGCATACATATAGAGCTTAAAAAAGCGTCCATAGACTGTGAGAATCATAATGAAGGCCAGCACCGTGATAAAGAGACTGCCCAGCAGCGTGACCAGCCAAAGCGGGATGCTCTCCAGGAAGCCCAGGCTATTGATGGCATCTATCATTTCCGTTGGCATAGTAATGGAGGCTCC
>CALWIS010000226.1 GCA_944380795.1 uncultured Clostridia bacterium
ATAACGCTCCCGCACCTGGTTCACATTGGTGGCAACCACTTTGGCGGGCTTGGCCATGGTACGGAACAGTTGGACCAAAGTGGTCCCTGTCAATATCATCAGCGTCACAAACAGCACCAGCAAAATGGCGATTTTGGAGCCGATGCCCCCCATCATCGCCACAAAAGGATAGCCTAATAAACCTCCGGAAAGCCCTGCGCCTCCAGAGGTGGTGCCCGTAGTATACAGTTGGCCCAAAATAGAGAAATACCCGTCGGGGTTTTCCGCCTGTATATCGGAAAAAATATAACTTGCGGAGCAGGCCAAAATAATGATCGCCACAGAGAGAATGATCTTGGAACGCAGACTGCCTACAGGCCTTTCCATAGCCGTCATCACCGCTACATAAATGAGCAGGATAGGCCAAAGGATCGCCCAAGTGCCAAACAGCCCCATAAACAGATCGTGGAACCAGTGCCAGACATTTTCTCCGGGAATCAGCACCATACAGCCCATAAGAATGGCGACTGCAAAAAGCACCACTGCCCGCACCTGATTGTGCTGCCGTTTTTGCTCCAGAAGTTTCTCTTGCTGTGCCTTAGTAAGAGAAGCAGGCCGTTTTGCTGTGGTCCTGCCGGTTGTTTTCTTTTGGGTAGCCCCTCCTCTCTTTTGCGTTTTGGAAGCGGTTTTTGGCCGCGAAGAGGTTTGCTTTCCCGTCGTTTTACTTGAAGCCAATGTTACTCATCACCATTTTCTATGTATTTCAATGCCCAGCGCGAGGTCCCCTTCCCCTGAAATTTTGAAGAAAGGAATGCACGCGCTGCGCATGAGGTCAACTTTCTTTTTTTTGCTTTCCAGATTTTTTAGGGCGCTTTTCCGATGATTCCACCCTTTTATTTTCTTCAATCATCTCATATAAAGCTTCCAACGCATCGGAAAGGGAGCCCAAGGAATCGATAAGCCCGGCCTTCACCGCATCAGAACCCTCCAGCACGGTACCCACATCCATCACCAGCTCCTGTGTGTTCATAGAAAGCCGGGTAAAGCGCTCCGCAGAGATGTGAGAATTATGGGTGACAAACCGGGTGATCCGATCCTGCATCCGCTGGAAATAATCCAATGTCTGGGGCACGCCCAACATCAAACCATTCATCCGCACCGGATGGATAGTCATGGTGGCAGATGGGGCAATAAAGGATTTTTTCGCTGCCACTGCCAACGGCACACCAATGGAATGGCCGCCGCCCAACACCAGCGAGACGGTGGGCTTTTTCATCCCCGCCACCAGTTCTGCCAAAGCGAGGCCTGCCTCCACATCCCCGCCCACTGTGTTTAAAAGAATCAGCAGGCCTTCGATTTTGGGCTCCTCTTCAATGGCTACCAGCTGGGGAATCACGTGCTCATATTTGGTAGTCTTATTTTGAGACGGAAGGGCAGTATGCCCTTCAATCTGCCCGATAATGGTCAGGCAGTGGATCATATGGCCTCCCGACGAAGTGATGACGGAACCGGTATCGGTAATCATCTCCCGGCGGTCTTCCTCCAACTCCTGTTCTTCACTGAGCTGTTCATTCAAAAGAACAGGATCAGAAACGGGTTTGATTTTGTGTTTTTTCTCTCGTTCCTTCATGAAGCGACACCTCCTGCACTTAGTGTGCCGAAGCTGCCGCTATTCATACATGAATAATATTAGTATAGCATTTTTTACCTGTTAGAGCAAGGAGAAGAGCGGAGAAAGGCCCCTTTCTGCAATTCCTCCTGTAAAAAAATTCAAAAAAGGAGGATTTGTGAAAGTTATAACATTGACATTTTGAACGAAATACGCCATAATATTATAAGTATTGTGTATAGGGGAACTGAGAGTATGCTCAAAAGCATACTATTTCCTGCTGTACAGTAACGATTTACGAACAGGAGGTCTTTCCTATGGAGAATTTTAAAAAGATCCAAATGCCCACGCCGTTGGTAGAAATGGACGGCGACGAGATGACCCGCATCATCTGGAAAATGATCAAGGACATCCTTCTGAAACCCTATATCGATTTGAACACGGAATACTATGATCTGGGACTGGAAAACCGCGAGGCTACCAAAGACCAGGTGACAGTGGACTCTGCCAATGCCACCAAAAAATATGGCGTGGCAGTAAAATGCGCCACTATTACCCCCAATGCAGACCGTGTAAAGGAATATAACCTGACCGAAATGTGGAAGTCCCCCAATGGCACTATCCGCGCCCTCTTGGACGGCACTGTGTTCCGCGCCCCCATTTTGGTAAAGGGTATTACCCCCTATATCCCCCGTTGGACCAAACCCATTACCATTGCCCGTCACGCTTACGGCGATGTGTATAAAAATGTAGAGATGCAGGTAGGAGCCGGCTGCAAGGCAGAACTGGTGGTTACCCATCCTGATGGCACCGAAGAGCGGGAGACGATTTTGGACTTTAAGACCCCCGGTATTATCCAAGGGCTCCATAATATTGATAAATCCATTGAGAGCTTTGCCCGCGCCTGCATGAATTATGCGTTAGACCGCAAGCAGGATCTGTGGTTCGCCACTAAGGATACTATTTCTAAAAAGTACGATCACCGCTTTAAGGACATCTTTGCAGAGGTGTACGAAAAGGAATACAAAGAGCGCTTTGAAGCTGCGGGAATCGAATATTTCTATACCCTCATCGATGACGCAGTTGCCCGTGTAGTGCGTTCGGAAGGCGGCTATATCTGGGCCTGCAAAAACTATGACGGCGACGTGATGTCCGATATGGTAGCCACCGCTTATGGCAGCCTTTCCATGATGACTTCTGTGTTGGTATCCCCTGACGGCGTATATGAATACGAGGCCGCTCACGGCACGGTACAGCGCCACTATTACAAGTACCTCAAAGGTGAGCCCACCTCCACCAACCCGGTAGCCACCATCTTTGCTTGGTCCGGCGCTCTTCGCAAGCGCGGCGAACTGGATCAGGTGCCGGAGTTGTGCAGCTTTGCGGACAAGCTGGAGCAGGCCACCATCAACACCATCACAGACGGCATTATGTCCGGCGATCTGGCTGCTCTGTGCACAATTCCCAACAAGCAGACTGTGGGAACAGAAGCTTTTATGGCTGCTATTGGCGAGCATCTGGAGGCTTTGCTGTAATAAGTAGCTTCTTTTATGAACCTGTGAAGCTGCTCTTCATGATGCCTGCTTTAACAAGGACGGTATTAAAATTATGGCAAAACGCGAAAATATATCCATGTCGGTAATACGTCGCTTACCTCGCTATTATCGTTTTCTCCATCATCTGAAAAACAAAGGGGTCAGCCGGATTTCTTCTAAAGAGCTTTCGGAAAAAATGGGCTTTACTGCTTCTCAGATTCGCCAAGACTTAAATTGTTTTGGTGGCTTTGGGCAGCAGGGGTATGGCTATATGGTGGACCAGCTGTGTGAGGAGATCGGAAATATCCTGGGAGTATCCAATGGTTATAAATGCATCCTCATTGGAGCCGGTAATCTTGGACAGGCCATTGCTTCGCACCTTTCCTTTGAGACCCAGGGATTTTCCATGGTAGGAATTTTTGACAGTGACCCTGCCAAGATCGGCACCACATTAAATAATTTGGTAATACGGGATATCAGCACACTGGAAACTTTTTGCCAGCAGGTCCATCCTGTTATGGCGGTGCTCTGCATCCCCCGCTCTGCGGTAGAACGTTTGACTGATCAATTATACGCCATGGGAATCAAAAATTTCTGGAATTTCAGCCATTACGATATCGCCATGAAATATAAGGATGCTATTGTGGAAAACGTACATCTGAACGATAGCCTGATGACATTGTGCTATCGGATCTCCGATCAAACTTCTAGGCCATCATAACTTTTTCTATCCATACGGAAAATCTATAAAAGCCGGCGCGTTTGTGCGTCGGCTTTTTTGTACCAATATTTAAGCAACAAAAAAGCACTGCGAACCCTTTTGGGAAGGCAGTGCTTTTTGGGATATAAATCCTTATTTTACTTCATAAGTCCAGCCAAAGGTATCCGGCAATTTGCCCCACTGGATACCGGTGAGAGTATCATACAGCTTCTGGGAAATCGGGCCGATCTCTCCGTTATTGATGCTCATGATCTCATCGCCCCACTTGAGCTCGCCGATAGGAGAAATGACTGCGGCTGTACCGCTGCCGAAGGCTTCTTCCAGCTTACCGGCTCTAGCAGCCTCTGCCAGCTCATCAATAGAGATAGCACGCTCGGTGACCTTCATTCCCCAGGAACGGAGAATATCGATACAGGACATACGGGTCACGCCGGAAAGAATAGAACCCTGAAGAGCCGGAGTCACGATTTCCCCATCGATCTTGAAGAAGACATTCATGGTACCGACTTCTTCAATGTACTTGCGCTCCACGCCATCCAGCCAGAGGACCTGGGTATATTTCTGCTTTTCAGCTTCGTCCTGTGCTTTCAAGGAAGCTGCATAGTTACCAGCAGTCTTGGTATAGCCCATGCCACCGCGGACTGCACGGACATAATTCTTCTCCACGTAGATCTTCACGGGATTGAGGCCTTCGGGATAATAAGCGCCTACAGGGCTGAGGATGACAATAAACAGAAGATGTTTCGCCGGATGCACGCCTACATGAGGATCGATACCAATAATGAAGGGACGGATGTACAGGGAAGTTCCCTCGGAATGGGGAATCCAGTCCTTTTCCACAGAAACCAGCTTAGCGATGGCCTCGGTGCAGAACTTCTCGTCGATAAGCGGGATGCAGAGACGGTCGTTGGAAACATTCAAGCGGGCCATATTGCGGTCCGGACGGAACAGCAGAATGCGGCCGTCTACGGCACGGTACGCCTTCATGCCTTCAAAAACAGATTGGCCATAGTGCAGGCACATAGCGGCCGGGCTCAGAGAAAGATCCTGGAACGGTACGATTCGAGGATCATGCCAACCCTCTCCCTCATCATAATTCATGAGGAACATATGGTCCGTAAAAATGGTGCCAAAGCCCAGCTTACTTTCATCTGTAGGCTTTGTCTTAGGTGTTTTGGTCAGTTCAACGCGAATTTCCTCCATGGAAATCCCCCTCTTTCCGAAGTAATAGTGAAATTTTAGGGCATATGCAGGAACGGGAAACTCATCCTGCATTAAAGTAGTTTCATTATAACACCCTTTTCTGCAAATTTCAAGTTGTCAGACAAGAATCCCCGTCGTTTTACCACTTAAACTAAAAACTTTTTCTGGCTTTTGCCGAAAATGCACACAACCGAACACAAAAGACCGTTACCCCTATAGTATCTTCCGGCGTAATGGAAAACTCTTTTCCCGTTTGTTGCAGCATCAGGCGCTCCAGGCCATGTTGTTTTTCCTCCACGGTTTCCGCTAATTCTGCAACACCCCAGCCGGTAATGCTTTGAAACAAGAACCCGTAGGAGCAAGCTTTCCCCTCCCCCACCAGCTGGTGGCCACAGTCCATTTCTACGCCTACTTTAGGGCTATTTTTCAGCAGATCCAATTTCTTCCCCTCGGTAGCGCAGTGGAAGTACAGAATGGGGAATTCTCCCTGCCAGTCGTAGCCAAAGTTCATGGGCACGATATAGGGAGCCTCCTCATCCTGAAAGGCGATTCGGGCCACACGACATTGCTGTAAAATTGCTTCGATATCGGCTCGGCAGGTGACCTCCCGATCTTTCCTCCGCATTCTTACTCCTCCTTTAGCATTTGATCCACAAAAGATTCTGATTTCGCTGTTACCTGCACCCATGCAGGCCGAAAACCGCTTTTCACCGCATTCCGCGCAGATCGAATATTAGACCACGCGCAGCAGTAAAACGGCACCTTTTCCCGGCGCAGAATCTCCATCGCCAGATGGCTGGTAACAGCGGCTCCTATGCCCTGCTTGCGATACTCCGGCAGCACATCCACCCCAATTTGCCACATGGTTTCACAATCCGCGGAACATCCGGCTAGCCCCACCAGCTTGTCACCATCAAAAGCGCCCACCGCCAACACATCCAGATGGCGGCGTTTTTTACACAGGGCATTGCTCCATTGGGGCAGATAATATTCCTGAAATTCCTCTGGCCCCAGCAGCTTTAAAGGATAGGGGCAGGAAAGAGGCTGGAGGCTTTTCAACTCCGGTAGAAAATACTCCGCCATAAAACAGACGCGGCATCCAAACGGACGCAGTTTTTCTTCCAGAATGTGGAGTGCTGGGGTCTCAAAGCAATCCACATGGGAAAAGCGCTCTAAATAGGCCTTGGCTTCCTCCAAAAAATCGGGATGGGCGGAGGCTACCACCTGATTCCCATAGGAAGTGAGGTCGCAGAAAAAGGGCAGTTCCAAATATTTTCTGGCCTGTGGATGCGGCTGGGATACGACTACCCGATTTTCCTTCCCGAAAAAATCCTCCCGCCGGCAGCCGCTGTCAATGGCGGACTGCTCCATGGCGATTTGCAAAATCTGCTGTTGTTCCATTGGTTTTTCCTCACTTTTTATTCCGCAGCCCTTTAGGGTAATGGTTTTTCAGCCGCCCGCCGGAGTATTTGCCATATCCCACGGTAACGCCATCCACTGCTACCCCCACATAACTGCCGTTAGGGGCATCCAGTTCGATGCCCAGTTCCTCCCCTCGCAAAAACGCGGCAATCTCTTCCCCACTGGATGGGAAAGAGACACAGAATTGCAGGGTTTCCGGCTTAGCCGCCATAAAC
>CALWIS010000227.1 GCA_944380795.1 uncultured Clostridia bacterium
TAATACAATTAGTAATGAAATGCATTTTGCTTTAATTGTCGGGCGTGACGCACCCGTTTGTTTTGAGTGAATGATTTTACAATTTGATATTTAAAAAAGGAGGTTACGGTACCGGATATGAACGTACCTATTTGGGTGTGTATTCTCATCGCGGTCCTGGCTGCCGCAGTGGCAGGGGCAGTGGCTTTTATGGCTGGTATTGCCCATCGGAAAAAGCAGGCGGAAGCAGCCATTGGTTCTGCTGAGCAGGAAGCCAAACGGATCGTCAGTGATGCGATAAAAACATCGGAAGCCAAGAAAAAAGAGACCATTTTAGAGGGCAAGGATGAGATCCATCGCCTTCGCAACGAGTCTGAAAAGGAACTCAATGAGCGCCGCAAGGAGATCCAGCGGCAGGAACGCCGTGTGCAGCAGAAGGAGGAGACCCTCGATAAGAAAATCGAGAGTCTGGAAGCCAAAGAAGAAGCTGTGGCGAAAAAGAACAAAAAGGCCGAAGAACGCTTACAGGAAGCCGAAACGGTGAAGAAGAGCCAGTTTGAGGTGTTGGAGCGCATCTCCGGCTTTACCATGGAACAGGCAAAAGATTACCTGCTGAAGAACCTGGAAAACGAACTGGTTCACGAAAAGGCTGTTAAGGTTATGGAGATCGAGCAGCAGACCCGGGATGAAGCAGAGAAAAGCGCCCGGGAGATCATTGCTCTGGCTATCCAGCGCTGTGCTGCCGATCATGTGGCGGAAGCAGCGATTTCGGTGGTGCCTCTGCCTAATGATGAAATGAAGGGCCGTATCATCGGCCGTGAAGGCCGGAATATCCGTGCTATTGAGACCCTGACCGGTGTTGATCTGATTATCGATGATACACCGGAAGCCATTACCCTTTCCTGCTTTGAGCCGGTGCGCCGAGAGATTGCCCGTATTGCGCTGGAACGTCTTATTTCTGACGGACGCATCCATCCTGCACGTATTGAGGAGATGGTGGAAAAAGCCCGCCGCGAGGTGGAGCAGACCATCAAGCAGGAAGGCGAGCGTGCCATTATTGAAACCGGCGTCAATGGGATTCATCCGGAGCTGGTCAAGCTTTTGGGGCGGCTGCGTTACCGCACCAGTTACGGCCAGAATGTGCTGAACCATTCGTTGGAGGTAGCATATCTTTCTGGATTGATGGCCTCAGAGTTGGGGCTGGACCCCACCATGGCCCGCCGTGCCGGCTTGCTGCATGATATCGGTAAGGCCCTGGATCACGAGATCGAGGGTTCTCATGTGGATATTGGCGTAGAAGCTGCCAGAAAGTATAAAGAGAGCGAAGCAATCATCCATGCGATCCATGCCCACCATGGGGATGTGGAGCCCAAGACTATCATCGCCTGTATTGTGCAGGCGGCGGATGCCATTTCCGCTGCCCGACCCGGTGCCCGGCGTGAGAATTTGGAGAACTACATCAAGCGTCTGGAAAAGCTGGAGGAAGTGGCTTCTTCCTTTGACGGTGTGGACCGTTGCTATGCCATCCAGGCAGGCCGTGAGGTGCGCGTCATCGTAAAGCCCGAGGTCATTGGCGACGACAAGATGGTGCTGTTGGCTCGGGATATTTGTAAGAAGATTGAGAGCGACCTGGAGTATCCGGGCCAGATCAAGGTGAACTTGATTCGCGAGAGCCGCGCCATTGAGTACGCAAAATAAGGATTCTTTATAACCGGGGGACTTTTGGTCTCCCGGTTTTTTTATATACTGGGAGAAACTTTTTATAAAAGTCAGGATTTCTTTACACAAATGCCCGATATTATGTTATAATACAGGTAGAACGTATAACCGAAACCTGATACAGAGGGGAGTGTCTTGTTTGAAGCAAAGCGCACCGAGAAAAAAGGAAACCAGTGCTGCTATCGATTTTCTGATGGCATTAGCGGGAGGGGTTTGTTTGCTGTTCACCGCAGTGAATGAGTGGACCCTGTATAATAATCTTTATGGCAGAGAGGTGCGCCAGCCTTCGGGCTTGCTGGAAAACGGGGAGTTTTCCAATATTGCGGGAGCCCAGGCGCTGGAGGATACCTACCTGTTCTGGAATACCGCTGGTATGGTCGCCCTGCGGATCTTTTTGTTGTTTGCAGGCATCATTCTTTGCGCGGCAGGCCTGATCCGGCTGGTGCATTTATGCCAGCGCAAGCGTTGGATCGCCTATGTCATTATTTCGGTAATTGGCGCACTATTGGTGATTTTTGGCATTATTGCTGAGGTGTATATGATGGAGAATCCCGAGGGAATCGTCCTTCTTACCCCACAGGCCAATGGAGAATTGGCTTACAGCATTGATGTGTATTATAACGAGCATCTGGATTGGGCTTCCACACAGGGCACAGTCATTCGGCTGGGGTATTGGTTGTTGTCGGTGTTTACCGCAGTTGCGGGCACTATTGGCGCGGCCAGAAGTCGTTATCGCAATACTCGGGATGATGCAGTGGACCCGCAAGCTAAGCGGCAAGCACTGTTAAACCAGGCCATGAAGGAAGATGAGGGAAGAAAATAATCTTTCTGTCAGCCTTGACAAAGAAGAAAAACAGTGATACCATTAAGCCAATAAAGTGAAATGCAGAGAAGAGGAAGCTCTTCTCCCGTATTCCTGCAAAAGAGAACGGGCGTCACCGGCTGAAAGCGCCTGCGGCAGGTGGGGGATGAGACACCGCCTCTGAGCAGCCGCCGAACACGGGAAACCGCCAAAGGCTGGCCGGGTGGCGCCGTTATGAGCCGCATGAGGGTCTTTGTGTAATCAAAACAAGGGCCGAATTCCGGGTGGAACCGCAGCGCAATATGCCTGCCCCAGAGATGGGGCAGGCTTTTTTGTTTTTGCAGGTATCTTCCGGGTCTTCTCTGAAATTTCCAAACCATTTTTTATAAAGGAGCGATGGATTATGGTGAAAGTCAGTTTAAAAGGCGAAGTCCGGGAGTTTGAAAACGGCATCACCGTGGCGGACATTGCCAAAAGCATTGGTATGGGCCTGTATAAGGCTTCCTGTGCCGGCAAGATCAACGGCGAGGTGGTGGACCTGCGCACTCCCATTAACGAGGACTGTGAACTGGCCATTCTGACCTTTGATGACCCCGAGGGCAAAAAGGCTTACTGGCACACCACTTCCCACATTATGGCGCAGGCAGTGCAGCGCCTGTTCCCCGAAGCTGTTTTCGGCGTGGGCCCCTCTGTGGACAACGGGTTTTATTATGACATCGGCGGCGTGAAGCCCTTCACCCCCGAAGATCTGACCAAGATCGAAGGGGAGATCAAGAAAATTATCAAAGAAAACCTGCCGCTGGAACGTTTTGAGCTTTCCCCCGAAGAAGCAGAAAAGTTTATGGCAGAGCACGGACAGAAATATAAGGTGGAGCTGATTCAGGAGCACGCTGGAAAGGGAGAAGCCATTTCCCTGTACCGCCAGGGCGACTTTACCGATCTGTGTGCTGGCCCCCATCTGATGAGCACCGGCTGCGTGAAGGCAGTGAAGCTCACCACTGCCACGGCTGCATACTGGCGCGGCGATGCGAAAAACGATATGCTCCAGCGTGTATATGGTATCTCCTTCCCCAAGGCTGCCCAGTTGGAAGAGCACCTCACCGCTATGGAAGAAGCTAAAAAGCGCGACCACAATATTCTGGGCCGTCAGCTGGAATACTTCACCACCTGCGACCTCATCGGCCAGGGCCTGCCTATCCTGCTGCCCAACGGCGCAAGAGTGATTCAGCTGCTGCAGCGTTTTGTGGAGGATGAGGAGCAGAAGCGCGGCTGGCTGCTGACCAAGACCCCCCTTATGGCCAAGAGCGACCTGTATAAGCTCAGCGGCCACTGGGACCACTACAAGGATGGTATGTTCGTGCTGGGAGACGAAGAAAAGGACGACGAAGTGTTTGCTCTGCGCCCCATGACTTGCCCCTTCCAGTATCAGGCCTATCTGAACCGCCAGCGTTCCTACCGTGACCTGCCTCTGCGGTATAACGAGACCTCTACCCTGTTCCGCAACGAGGCCTCCGGTGAGATGCACGGCCTCATCCGTGTGCGCCAGTTCACGATTTCCGAGGGTCACCTGATGTGCCGTCCCGACCAGTTGGAAGATGAGTTCAAGGGCTGCCTGGAGCTGGTGATCTTCATGCTGAAGACACTGGGCCTGTATGAGGATGTTTCCTACCGGTTCTCCATGTGGGATCCGGACAACCGCGAGAAGTATATCGGCACCGAGGAGCAGTGGAACGAGGCACAGGATACCATGCGCCGCATCCTGAACCATCTGGAAATCCCTTATGTGGAGGGCGTGGGCGAAGCTGCTTTCTATGGCCCCAAGCTGGACATCCAAATCAAGAACGTGTACGGCAAGGAGGATACCCTCATCACCATCCAGATCGACCAGATGCTGGCCGAAAAGTTTGGCATGGAGTATGTGGATTCCGACGGAAAGCGGAAGAATCCCTATATCATCCACCGTACCTCCATTGGCTGCTACGAGCGCACTCTGGCCCTGCTCATTGAAAAGTACGCCGGTGCTCTGCCCCTGTGGCTGATGCCGGAACAGGTCCGCATCCTGCCTATCAGCGAGCGGTTCCACGACAAGGCCCAGGAGGTCACCGAGGCTTTGAAGAACGCAGGCCTGCGCGCCTCCTGCGATATGCGCAGTGAGAAGATCGGCTATAAGATCCGTGAAGCCCAGCTGCAAAAGATCCCCTATATGCTCATTGTGGGCGAGAAGGAAGCCGAGAGCGACACGGTTTCCGTGCGTCACCGCAAAGAGGGCGATCTGGGAGCTATGTCTGTGGAGGATTTCCTCAGCAAGGCTCTGATGCAGGTAGCTACCAAGGCGAAAGACTAAGAAGATATCAAGAAACGGCCCCCTTCCATCTTAGCATGAAAGGGGGCTTCGTTATATGAAAGAAAACGGCTGCCCAGTAATTCTGGACAGCCGTTGTTTTTGCTATAAAATTATCGGATAACTCGTACGCGGATGATGGACTCCATAGCCTGCAATCCAGCCACTGCGCCGGAAGAAACATCACCGGAAACATCGAAGATGGTGTAGGCATATTCCCCGCGGGACATGCTCTGCATATTCTCAATGTTTACCCCAGCAGCGCCCACCGCACCGGAGAACTGGCTGATGGTGTTGGGTACATTGCGGTGCAGAATGCAGATACGGGTCAGGCCGGGAGCACGGGCCATGCTCACCGCAGGCATATTCACCGAATTGCGGATATTGCCGTTTTCCAGATAATCCTTCACCTGGTCCACTGCCATGCAGGCACAGTTATCCTCGGATTCGGGGGTGGAAGCGCCCAGATGGGGAATGGGGGTCACGCCTTCGGTTCCCAGCAGTGCGTCATCCGGGAAGTCGGTGACATAAGAGGCTGCTTTACCGCTTTCCAGTGCGGCGATAAGGTCGGCGGAGTTTACCAGCCCGCCCCGGGCAAAGTTCAGAATCCGCACGCCGTCCTTCATCTTTTCCAGAGCTTCGGCGTTAATCATCCCCTTGGTGTCTGCCGTTTGGGGCAGGTGCAGGGTAATATAATCGCAGTTTGCGTAAATTTCGTCCAAGGCGCGGGCATGGTGGATGTTGCTGGACAGTCCCCAAGCGGCGTCCACCGACAGATAGGGGTCGTAGCCGTATACGGTCATGCCCAAAGCTTCAGCAGCATTGGCCACCAGAATACCAATAGCGCCCAAACCGATGACGCCCAGGGATTTGCCGCAGATCTCGGGGCCTACAAAGGCGGATTTTCCTTTTTCCACCAGTTTGCCCACTTCGTCTCCCTGGCCCTTGAGGGTGTTGACCCACTCGATGCCTTTTGCTACCTTACGGGAAGCCAACAGCAGGCCGCAGAGCACCAACTCTTTTACCGCGTTGGCGTTGGCGCCAGGGGTGTTGAATACCACAATGCCCTGTTCGCTGCATTTGTCCAACGGGATATTGTTCACACCTGCGCCTGCACGGGCAATGGCCAGCAGGCTTTCCGGCAGGTCCATATCATGCATGGCGGCGGAACGCACCAAAACAGCATTTGCCTGATTTAGTTCGGCCCCAATGGTATAGTTTTCCCCGAAACGACCGGTGCCGATGGGGCTGATTTTATTTAAGCAGTGGATCTGATACATGATTATCCATTCTCCTTTTCGAACTGTTCCATAAAGGCAACCAGTTTTTCTACGCCCTCCATGGGCATGGCGTTATAGATAGAAGCGCGCATACCGCCTACGGTGCGGTGGCCCTTCAGATTTACGAAATCGGCGGCAGCAGCTTCCTTGACGAACTTTGCATCCAGTTCTTCGCTGCCGGTAATAAAGGGAACGTTCATCAAAGAACGGTCCTCGGGAACCACGGTGCCCTTGAACAGCTTGGACTGGTCCAAGAAGCTGTACAGCAGGCCGGCCTTTTTCTCATTGATCTTCTTCATTTCTTCCAGGCCGCCGATGTCGTTTTTCAGCCACTCCAGCACCAGCTTTGCCATATAAATGGTATAGCAGGGCGGGGTGTTGAACATAGAACCGTTGTCGGCATGGGTCTGGTAGTTGAACATGGTGGGGGTGATGTCCATAGCATGGCCGATGAGATCCTCTCGAATGATGACCACTGTCAAGCCGGCGGGAGCCATGTTCTTCTGCGCACCGGCATATAGTACGCCGAACTTGGAAACATCGATGGGCTCGCTGAGGATGCAGGAAGAAATATCTGCCACCAGCGGCACCTTCCCGGTATCCGGCAGGGTGTGGTATTTGGTGCCGTAGATGGTGTTATTCATGCAGATATGGAAATAGTCGGCGTCCGGGGTAAAGGTAGCCGGGTCCAGCTTGGGGATATAGGAAAAGGTCTTATCCTTAGAGGAAGCCACCACATGGGCTTCGCCGTAACGGGCGCCCTCTTTATAGGCCTTGGTGGCCCACTGACCGGTGAGCACATAGTCGGCCTTGCCGCTGCCGGTCATCAGGTTCATGGGAACCATGGCAAACTGGGAGGAAGCGCCGCCCTGCAGGAACAGCACCTTGTAATTATCGGGGATTCCCATCACTTCGCGCAGCAGACTCTCCGCAGAGTTGATGATCCCCTCGTACACTTTAGATCGATGTGACATTTCCATAACGGACTGACCAGAGCCCTGATAGTCCAGCATTTCGTCGGCTGCACGGCGAAGGACAGACTCCGGCAGGATCGAGGGGCCTGCGGAAAAGTTATACACGCGTTTCATAACATGGTACCTCCAAACAATATAATTGACTGCGGCGTGGAAGGCGCCGCAAATTATTACTTATTATAATGCTTTAATTCGATAAAGTCAATCGATTTTTCATGAATCAGAGAGAAAATTTATTGGTATTTTAGCGAAATCTGCACAAAATCTGTCGTTGTATGAAGGACAACCATCCGTGTAAGGTGGAATTCCACTCCAAACGTCCACCTCGGAAAGACAAATTGCCAAGGCTTAGGGCTGGGGATTTTGTATAGACAAATTCAGGGGCAGATGCTATACTGAAACCAAACAGAAACGATAGACGGGAAATCTTCTGTCTGTTGATAACCTTTGGGCACAGTTGCACAAATTTGGCAAAGGCGCCCCGATTTTCCAAAGGAGTGGAGCAAAATGAAAGTAGTAGCTGTATTGGGAAGCCCCAGAGCCAATGGTGTCTCTGCTACCGTGACAAAACGGTTGCTGGAAGGAGCACGAGATGCAGGCCATGAGGTTATAGTATATGAGATCGATAAGATGAAAGTGAACGGTTGCCGGGGGTGTGGGTACTGTAAGAGCCAAAACGATGACTGCTGTATTCCCGATGATCTGAAGGAATACTGGAAGCAACTCCATGAAGCGGGGGCTTTAGTGGTGAGTGCACCTAATTACTATTCACAGGTATGCGGCCCTATGCTCACCTTTATGAACCGGCATTACTGCCTGATGGGGAAAGACCGTGTTTCCCGGCTGGAACCCGGCAAGAAGCTTATCGGCGTGTTCTCCCAGGGCGCGCCTACCCCCTATGAAGCTGCAGAGGCAAATTTCCGGTGGTATCTGCAATGTCTCTCTGCCGGCAGTATGCAGGTAGAGGAACCCCTGGTGTGCAGCGGAGCGATGTTGGCTCAAAAAGAGGAGGAACTGCTGCAAAAGGCCTATGAGATGGGAAAATCTCTATAAATAATAAAGTCAATAACGGAGTACCGATATGATAAACCAAATAAAAGAACGATTGATGCCCGCTGTAAAAGGTGGAGGATTTTTCCGGGAAGACCTGATGATCTGGTGCGGAAGTGTGGTCAAAGGGGAGGACGGAAGATACCATATGTTTGCTTCCTGCTGGGAGCGGGAGCTGGGCTTCGGCATGAACTGGCTCACCGATTGCCGAGTGGTGCGGGCTTCCAGCGATACGCCGGAAGGGCCCTTTCAACTGGAAGAAACCGTGCTGCCCAGACGCGGCCCCCAGTATTTTGACGGCATGAATACCCATAACCCTTATGTGCGGTACTGGAATGGCACCTATTACCTTTACTATATGGGCACCAGTTATCCGGAAGGTGCCCCCACTCATGGAGAAAATGTAGACCCCGGTCTGTTTACCGAACTTTGGAATCGTAAGCGCATCGGATTGGCGGTTTCCCATTCGGTTTTCGGCCCTTGGGAAAGGCGGGATACTCCGCTCCTAGAACCTCGAGACTGTTCCCATTGGGATTGTACCGCCACTACCAATCCGGCAGTGGCCATTTTGCCAGACGGCACCACCTATATGCTCTATAAGTCCCGGAGCTTTGCAGGAGGCACCCTTCAGATCGGTGTCGCGGTAGCAGACAGGCCGGACGGCGAGTTCCGTCGGCTTTCGCAGGAGCCGATATTTTCCTTTGAAAATCCGGATTTTCATCTGGAAGATCCTTATCTCTGGTATGAGGATGGCAAGTTCCGCTTACTCATCACGGATGACTGTAAAAACAATTCCGGCGGAATCTGCGGGGAATGGGGCGCCGGGCTGTACGGCGAAAGCGAGGACTGCCTTCACTGGGAGTTTGCACAGGAGCCAAAGGCCTACAGCCGCACTGTCCATTGGGACGACGGCAGCGTGACCACTCAGTGCAATCTGGAGCGCCCCTTTTTGCTGCTGCAAGACGGCAAGCCTACTCATCTTTATTTGGCCACCGGGAACGGGGATTCCCCTTATCAGTTTACCCACACTTGGAACATGGTAATGCCCCTTCGCCCATAGGGGCCTGGAAAATGCGTTTTGCTTGGGTTGTTAAGCCCTGCTAATAGAATAGAGCCTTTTTGAAAACAGACAAAGAGAAGAAAGTGCTGTTAAGATTAAGGCTTCCACTAAAAAAGAAAAAAGGAGGCTTCTTCATGAAAATCAGCGATGTCGCCGCCATCCTGCAAGCCGATGTATTGGTAGAAGGGAATATGGATACCGAGGTAAAAACCGCCTGCGGCAGCGATATGATGAGCGATGTTCTGGCATTTGTCAAAGATCAGTCGGTGCTGCTCACCGGCTTGATGAATCCCCAGGTAGTGCGCACTGCCGAGATGATGGATATGCACTGCATTATCTTTGTGCGCGGCAAGGAGGCGGACCCCATGGTGCTCCAGCTGGCAGAGCAGAAGGATATTACCGTTTTGCAGACCCGCTATCGTATGTTTACCGCCTGTGGTATGCTGTATGAGGCCGGGCTTCGGGGAGGATGTGAGAAGGAATGAGTGGGCTTTCCTTAAAATATGAGGTGCCGGGAGACGACTTCACCCGTGCAGGGGAAGCGTCCAGCGATGTAAAGCGCAAACTGAAAAAGCTGGGATACGACCCGGATGCCATCCGCCGAGTGGCCATTGCCATGTATGAAGGGGAGATCAATATGGTGATCCACGCCGGGGGAGGCCAGGCCTTTGTGACCATCGAACCGGAGCGGGTAGATATCGTGCTGGAAGACCATGGGCCAGGTATTGCCGATGTGGAAAAGGCGATGCAGGCCGGATATTCCACTGCGCCGGATCAAGTGCGCTCCCTGGGGTTTGGAGCGGGGATGGGCCTTCCCAATATGAAGAAATATACCGATGAAATGACCATTGATACCGAGGTGGGCAAAGGCACCACCCTGAAAATGACAGTGCTTGTCAATCACAAATCGTGATGGGAGGCGAGGAGTTGGATCTGTTTTTTCATTCCGTCACGCTGGAAAAGGAGAAGTGTGTCGGATGCACCAACTGTATTAAAAGGTGCCCTACAGAGGCAATCCGGGTGCGAGACGGAAAAGCGCAGATCATTTCTGAGCGATGTATCGACTGTGGGGAATGCATCCGGGTGTGCCCGCACCATGCGAAAAAGACCAAGTTTGACCACTTGGAAAAGCTCAAGGAATTTGAATACACCATTGCTCTGCCAGCCCCGGCCTTATATGGACAATTTAACAATCTGGATGACATCGATTTTGTTCTCACCGGCCTGAAGGAGTTAGGGTTTGACGAAGTATTCGAGGTTTCCCGTGCCGCTGAACTGGTATCAGAGGCTACCCGCCGCCTGATGGCGGACGATTCCCTGCCGCGGCCGGTCATCAGCTCTGCCTGTCCGGCAGTGGTGCGCCTTATCCGAGTGCGATTCCCGGACCTATGCCCCCATGTGCTGCCCCTGCGCTCCCCTATGGAGACAGCAGCGGGCTTTGCCAAATCGGAGGCGGCAAAAAAAACGGGGCTGCCTATGGAGAAGATCGGCTGCTTTTTTATCACTCCCTGCCCCGCCAAAGTAACGGACATCCAGCGTCCCATCGGTGTGGAGAAATCCATGGTGGATGGTGCCATCGCTATCAGCGAGATCTTTCCCCGATTGTCCTCTAAAATGGATAAGTTAGAGCAGATTGAGCCCATCTCCGAATCAGGGATCATCGGCGTGAGCTGGGCTTCCAGCGGCGGTGAAGCGGCAGCGCTGCTCAATGATAAGTACTTGGCGGCCGACGGTATCGAGAATGTGATCCGAGTATTGGAGGAATTGGAGGACGAGCGCATTCGGGAGTTGGATTTTATCGAACTCAATGCCTGCTCCGGTGGTTGTGTGGGCGGCGTACTGTGTGTGGAAAACGCATATGTGGCCAAGGCGCGTCTTCAAAGGCTGCGCAAATATCTGCCGGTCTCCAAAAACCACTTACGGGAGGAAATCCCTCAGGGGATGAGCTGGCAGGAGTCACTGGAATTCTCTCCGGTGCTTACCCTTTCGGAGGATCTGGGAGAAGCCATGCAGATGATGATGGACATCGACGACATCTGCGAGAAATTCCCCGGGCTGGATTGCGGTGCCTGCGGTGCGCCTTCCTGCAAGGCGTTGGCGGAAGATGTGGTGAAGGGCCTTGCCAAGGAGAGCGACTGTGTGTTCGTGCTCCGTAAAGAGGTTCGGCAGATGGCGGATATCTTCAAGAATATTTCTGGTGGGGAAAAGGAACCAAGGCAATAATGGACCAAAAAGGAAGTGATCCTATGACAGTTGAGGAGTTAAAAGAGCAGCTTTCCCTTTCGGTACTTGCTGGAGAGGAGGAGTTAGGCCGGGAGATCACCGGCTGTTATGCCGGGGATCTTTTGAGCTGGGTCATGGCCCGGGCAGAGAGCGGGGATGTATGGCTTACGGTGATGGGCAATATCAACGCCATTGCCGTGGCCTCCCTCACAGATGCAGCTTGTATCGTACTGACAGAATCGGCATCGCTGGATGAGGATGCCCGGAATCGCGCCGACCAGCAGGGGATACCTGTGCTCACTACGGAGGAGGATACCTATTCTATGGCCGCCAAGATTTCCCGTCTTTTGCCGGAGGCCCTCTGATGAAGCTGCGGTATGACCTGCACCTCCACTCCTGTCTCTCCCCTTGCGGGGACATGGACATGACCCCCAACAATCTGGTAGGTATGGCAAAGCTGCTGGGATATGACATCATCGCTCTCACTGACCACAACAGCTGCCGGAACACACCGGCGGCAGTAAAAGTGGGGCAGCGGCTGGGGATCACCGTGGTTCCGGGAATGGAACTGTGTACTCGGGAGGAAGCCCATGTAGTGTGCCTATTCCCTACAGTAGAGGCGGCGCTGGCTTTCAGTCAATGGGTGGGAGAACACTCTCCGAAAATTCCCAACCGGCCGGAGATTTTTGGAGAGCAGGCGGTGCTGGATGAAGAAGATCAGCCCATTGGAAAGGAAGAACAGCTTCTCATCGCGGCGGCAGATATTGGCGTTTCTGAGGTGCTGCCTTTGGCCAGGAGTTATGGCGGAACGGCTTTTCCCGCCCATGTAGATAAGGATTCCTACAGCATTACCGCCAGTCTGGGCAGTATTCCCCCAGAAATTGGTTTTCCCACGGTAGAGCTGAGCCCTCGGGCCGACCGAGGAAAGCTGCTGACCTTGTATCCAGAGCTTGCCGGAATGCGGCTGCTGCAGGACAGCGATTCCCACTATCTGGAAAATATGCCTGACCCCGGTCCTACGGTGGAATTGGAGGAGAATACCCCGGCGTGTCTCATTGCCCTGCTGGATTCTCCAAAAGAGGAAGGGGAGAACGGGCTTTGATAGAGGAATTTTTGATTGCGCCCTGCGGCTTTAACTGCCGGGTGTGCGCTCAATATCAAAAAGTCAAAGATGCTTGTCCGGGCTGCATGCTGCGCTCCACTAAAAAGAGTCGGATTTGTATTTTGAAAAATTGCCATAAAGAGAGCCGTCGGGACCCTGTGCGATGTACCGGGTGTACGGCCTTGCCCTGCGCCCGGCTGCGGCAGTTCGACGCCCGGTATCAAGAGCGTACCCGGGGGTATTTGAGCGTGATTCAAAACCTGCGGTTGCTGGAGGAAAAGGGCATAGAGGCTTTTTTGGCCATGGAGGAGAAAAAGTGGCACTGTCCACAATGCGGCGCATGGTTGTGTGTTTCCAGCCATATGTGCACGGCGTGCGGGTATGTTTATCGGGAGCCGTGGGAAAAAATAAGGGCGGTAAGAAATAGATACCGCCCTTTTTGATAAATAAAAATGTAAGCGCTTTCAATAAAGGAGGAAAAGAAGTGAAAGAGATACAGGAAGTAATGGCGCCGGTATCGCGGCCTATAAAAATACTGCAATTTGGGGAAGGGGGATTTCTTCGGGCCTTTGTGGATGTAATGGTGCAGCAGGCCAACCAAAAAGGAGAATATCATGGCAATATCGTGGTGATAAAGCCTCGACCCGGAGAGGAAGCGGCGGCCTTTTCTCGGCAAAAGGGGCTGTATACTGTTTGTTTCCGGGGCCGCTCACAGGGTAAGTTGGTGGAGGAAAATCAGGTGGTAGACTGTTTGCAGCAGGTACTCTCATTGGGCCGTTGGCAGGAGATCCGCCGCATCGCCTGCCTGGAATCGTTGGAAGTGGTGGTGTCCAATACCACCGAAGCGGGCATCCAATTTCAAGAGGAACCTCTGCCGAAAGAGGGTGCCCCTGCCGCCACCTTTCCCGGCAAGCTGGCCCAGCTTTTGTGGGAACGTTGGCAATATTGGCAGGGCCGGGAGGATCGGGGCTTGCTGGTGCTTCCCACAGAATTGATCGAAGAAAATGGACTGGCTCTCCGGCAGTGTGTCCTTCAATACGCAAAATTCTGGAAGCTGCCGGAGGCGTTTTGCAGATGGATGGAAACATGCTGCCAGTTCCGCTCTACGTTGGTGGACCGCATTGTTACCGGATTTCCAAAGGGGCAGGAGGAACGCTATTACCAGTCTTTGGGCTATCAGGATGCGCTGCTGGATATGGCGGAACCCTATGGTTCTTGGCTTATTGAGGGGCCGGAAGATTCCCGATTGCCCTTGGGCAGGGCGGGCTTGCCGGTGCGGTTTGTGGAGGACCTTCGTCCTTTTCGGGAGCAAAAAGTGCGGCTGCTCAATGGGGCGCACACTGCCATGGTGGCAGCGGCCTATGGCAGTGGCCTGACCTTGGTGCGGCAGGCGGTGAGGCATCCGGTACTGGGAAAGTATCTTCGCCAGGTGATGGAGAAGGAAATTATCCCCGCCGCGCCTCTGCCACAGGAACAAGGGCTGGCCTTTGCCCATGATGTGCTGGAGCGGTTTGATAATCCCTTTATCGATCACCAGCTATTGTCCATCTCTTTGAATTCTATTTCCAAATGGAAAGCCCGGGTGCTGCCATCGGTGTTGGATTATTTACGGATAACAGGCAAGCTCCCTCGGCTGCTCACCTTCTCCTTTGCCGCGCTTTTGGATTTTTATACTGGAGAAAAGGGAAGGGGCATTGGGATGTGGGGAGAGTATCCTATCCGGGATGAGGAAGAGGTACTGGGCTTTTTTGCCCAGGTATGCCGCCGGCCAACGCGGGAATATGTGGAGAAAGTATGCCGCCGGGAGGATTACTGGGGCAGTTCCCTCACAGAAATCCCCGGTTTCTGTGAGCAGGCCACTATGTGGCTGGAAGAGATTCGCAGGCAAGGAATGGAAGCAACACTGCAAAAGTTGCTGAACGAACAGGAGGAAACTCTATGAAACGGTTGTTTCAAATCCATCCAGCGGATACGGTAGCGGTGGCTTTAGAAGGCATTTCTGCCGGAGAGGAGGGAATACTGTCCAATGGGGAACGGTTCACTGTACAGGAAGACATTCCCGCAGGACATAAAGCGGCCCTGCGGGATATCGCTCTCGGGGAAGAAATTCGGAAGTATGGCCAGGTAATCGGTGCGGCTTGTCGATCTATTGGCAAGGGAGAATGGGTCCACACACATAATCTGGCCTCTGTGATGCAGTCCGATGGAGAGTATACATATACGCCTGGGCCTTGCCTCCTCCCTCCGCAAGCGCCTGCCTTTTTTCAGGGATACCGCCGTCCTAACGGAAAAGTAGGGGTGCGCAATGAGATCTGGATTCTTCCCACAGTGGGATGCGTCAACGGGGTGGTGTCCGCCATTGAGGCGGAGAGCCGTCGGGCTTTGGCTGGAACGGAAAGCTCCGTAGATGGGGTCTTCGGGTTCCACCATCCTTTGGGGTGTTCGCAGCTGGGAGAAGATCATCAGATGACCCAGCATTTGCTGGCTGGGCTTATCCGCCATCCTAATGCCGGGGGCGTGTTGGTGGTGGGGTTGGGATGCGAAAATAACGCGATTGCAGAGATGCAGAAGGTGCTGGACCACTGGGAGCCGGAGCGGGTACGCTTTTTGGAATGCCAAAGCTGTGATGACGAGATCGAAACTGGGGTACGGCTGGTAAAAGAGCTATGGGAGTATGCTTCTGGATTTCATCGGGAGCCATGTCCAGCAGCAGAACTTATGGTGGGGCTGAAATGCGGTGGCTCCGACGGATACTCAGGTATCACTGCGAACCCGCTGGTAGGGGCTTTTTCCGACCAGCTTCTGGCTCTAGGCGGCACTGCCCTGCTTACAGAGGTTCCAGAGATGTTTGGTGCAGAGCAGCTTTTAATGGACCGCTGCCGCACTCGGGAGGCCTTTAAGGAGACGGTCTCTCTGATCCGTAATTTTAAGGGATATTTTCTCCGATATGGGCAGCCTGTAGATGAGAACCCCTCTCCTGGTAACCGAGCCGGGGGTATTACCACCTTGGCAGAAAAATCCTTGGGCTGCATCCAAAAAGCGGGGAGCGGCCCTGTGGAAGGCGTGCTCTCCTACGGAGAATCCCCCCGCCGGAAAGGCCTGTTTTTATTGCAAGGGCCGGGGAACGATCTGGTGGCAGCCTGTGCATTGGCAGCTTCCGGCGCCCATCTCATCCTGTTTACCACCGGCAGGGGGACGCCCTTGGGAAGTCCGGTTCCCACCATGAAGATCGCCAGTAATTCGGCGCTGGCAGCCAAAAAACCTCGTTGGATAGATTTTAATGCCGGCAGGCTGCTGGAAGGGGAAAGGATGGATTCCCTTTCAAAAGAGCTGTTTATGCAAGTGCTGGAAATTGCTTCCGGACAGAGGGTGCAAGCCGAAAGCCTGAACCGACAGGAACTGGCCATTTTCCGGGATGGGGTCACACTGTAAATCTGATTATTCAAAAAAAAGTTACAATTTACTTCTGTAAGGATACAATTTCGATACGATTTTGTGTTATTGTCTTTACTTACTGGCGGGAAAATCTGTCGATTCCGGTTGCAGCCGGTAATTGGAGACAAAATAAGGGAGTGAAATCATGCCCAATCAGGAGTATGTAGATATTTATAGTTATTCTTCCGGGAATGGCGGTGGAAAGAGAAATCGTAACCAACCCCCTAGAAGAAGGAAAAAGAAAAAATCCGGATGGAAAAAAGCTGTGATTACCATATTTTCCATCCTGCTGGTCTTGGTAGGTGCGCTGGTATGTGTGGGATGGTATTTTCTAGGTGATTTGAAAATTGATACTACCTTCCCGAAATCCGATGAAGAATTAGGAATTGAGGGAAGTATCGAAGAGGATTCTTCTATTACCAATATCGCCCTATATGGAATTGATTCCAGGACGCATGACGACCAGGGCCATGCAGATGCCACCATGATCCTTTCGGTGGACAAGAAGCACAATAAGCTCAAGCTCATTTCCATCCTGCGGGATACCCAGGTACAGGTAGAGGGCTATGGTAAAGCCAAAATCACCACTTCTTACTGGTGGGGAGGAGCCCCGCTGGCTATCAAAACGCTGAATCAGAATTTTGATATGAACGTCCGGGATTATGTCCGGGTAAATTTTGACCAGCTGGCAGATGTGGTAGATGCTGTAGGTGGTGTGGAGATCGACGTCAGCCCGGAGGAGATCCCCGAAATCAACAGCAACCTGCACAGCATTCAGCTTTATGACGATGATGTCAGCGAGTCCGGTATGCTTACCCTCAACGGCAACCAGGCTGTGGCGTATGCACGTATCCGCAATGTTGGCAGTGACACCGCCCGTGCCAGCCGTCAGCAAGAGGTGTTGGCGGCCATGCTCACCAAGGTGCAGAATATGAGCATGGCAGACTATCCTGGCTTTATCAAAAAAATCACCCCTCTGGTCACCACCTCTTTGGATTATGGCGAGATGATCTCCCTGATGGGAATCCTCCCCTCCAATCCCGAATTAGAGACCTATACCATACCTGGCGAAGAGGAAAACGCTTGGGGCGGTATCGATGACGGCGCCTGGGTGTGGCAGTATGATCTGGAGGCAGCTGGAGATCATATCAAACGTATCATCTATGAAACAGACGGAGAAGAGAATGCTGCAGAATGATCTTCTATGAAAGAGACGGCTTTTCTTTTGGGAAAGGCCGTCTTTTTTGAGAATAACCGAAAAGCGTTCTTTGGGGCAAACAGTTTTGTATGGTATGGAAAAAATAAATTTGCCTATTACACGGATAAAAAAGATGTGCTATAATGATGGCAATGAATGGTAGTCACCGTGGAAGAAACGGCAGCGAGACGAAAGTTCCGCTGCCGTTTATTTTTTTGTGTGTACCCAAAGGAAACGAGAAAGGGAGTATCCGCAATGCCAAAAACTAAATTTCAAAATGTTGTGTTTACCATTATCATGGCCTGTATCATGGTATATGGGATGATCGTCTATAATGTGGCCCTAAATACGGGGGGTGTCACCAACCAGACTTTTGTACTGGCGCTGCATGAAATGCCTATTATGGTGCCTATCGCCTTTGTGCTGGAATTCTTTGTGGTGGAAAAACTAGCAGCTCGTCTGGCTTTTTCCTTTATGCGTCCTACCGATCGGCCGCAGCTCATCACCTACGCCATCTCCACTATGATCGTGTGCATTATGTGCCCGGTTATGAGCCTCATTGCCACACTGCTGTTTAAAGAACCCAGCTTCGGTACTTGGATTCATACCTTTGGCTGTAACCTTCCCATGGCCCTGCTGTGGCAACTGCTGTACTGCGGCCCATTGGCACGTTTATTATTCCGTTTGATTTTTGGGAAGCAGCTTAAAGCTGATTCCGTTTCTCAGCAGAAAGAGACTGCGGCTTGATAAAAGGCAATTGTGTAATATGCCGGTGAAAAAATTGTTGTTCTCTGCTGAAATCTGTGGCTGCCCTTGATTTTCCCTTGTAAATGGGATATAATAAACCTAGCCTAATTTGTTGGTTGATTGCCGTTTCCCCTTTGTGGGAAGGCGAATATAAAATAATGGAGGACTTAACATGTTAGTATCTGCAAAAGAAATGCTGACCAAGGCCAAGGCTGGCCACTATGCAGTAGGACAGTTCAACATCAACAACCTGGAATGGACCAAAGCCATCCTGCTCACTGCACAGGAACTGAACTCCCCTGTGATCCTGGGTGTTTCCGAGGGCGCAGGCAAGTATATGTGCGGCTATAAGACCATCGTGGGTATGGTCAACGGTATGCTGGAAGAGCTGAAGATCACCGTTCCCGTAGCTCTGCACCTGGATCACGGCAGCTACGAGGGCGCTAAGGCCTGCATCGAGGCCGGCTTCTCCTCCATTATGTTCGACGGCTCTCACTATCCCATCGAAGAGAACATTGAGAAGACCAAGGAACTGGTTGCTATCGCTGAGTCCAAGGGTATGTCCGTTGAGGCCGAGGTTGGCTCCATCGGCGGCGAAGAGGACGGCGTGATCGGCGCTGGCGAAGTGGCAGATCCCGACGAGTGCAAGATGATCGCTGATCTGGGCGTGACCATGCTGGCTGCTGGTATCGGCAACATCCATGGTAAGTATCCCGAGAACTGGCCTGGCCTGCGCTTTGACGCTCTGGATGCTATCCAGCAGAAGACCGGCGCTATGCCTCTGGTTCTCCATGGCGGCACCGGCATCCCCGCCGACATGATCAAGAAGGCTATCGATCTGGGCGTTTCCAAGATCAACGTGAACACCGAGTGCCAGCTGTCCTTCGCAGCTGCTACCCGTAAGTACATCGAAGAGGGCAAGGACCTCCAGGGCAAGGGCTTCGACCCCCGCAAGCTGCTGGCTCCCGGCTTCGAGGCTATCAAGGCTACCGTTAAGGAGAAGATGGAACTGTTCGGTTCTGTTGGCAAGGCCTGATTCTTATAAAATTACAAACCAACCCCGCCGTATCCTCGGATGCGGCGGGGTTTTTGTCAAATGGCCAAAATGCCGTTATCGCTTTTGATGAGTTCATAGATCCGCTGTTCCATGCCTGTTTGCGTATTGATATACACCAGGATGTCCTCGTCGTCCTCTCCTTTGCACACAAATTCCCAGCACAACACCTCATCCAGTCCGGGAGTGGGGATGAGGGCCAGAGAGGGGTCTTTTTGGATCTTGAGCCGGGAGCTTACCGATTCTCGGGCCTTTTCTGCCGAAACTGCGGGGGCATCAAAGCTTCGTTCTTGATGATTCATCAAATAGCCGGTAGCGTTGTAGGAGACGATTTCCCCATTATCCAGAGCCACGCCTACCTTAATGAGGTCAGGATAGCAGGTAATACTGCCTTTGTCGGTTTCTTCCTGCCAGGCAAAGTTAAAGGTGCACACCCCGTCAGCAGTGACATAATAGCTTTCTTTTACGCTGGAGATGTCTACGGATTCCAGAAAGGCCCGAGCCTTTTCCAATGCTTCTTCCTGAGAGAGTTTGCTTTCCGAAACTGAGCGGGGGTTGGAGAGAGAGCACAAAAGCCCTCCGTCTTTGGTCACCGAGACCCGCAGTTCCTCATTGGTGAAGTTATAGCAGGGTAAGCCGCCGCCGGTGTCGGTGGTGTGTTCCAGTTGGGAGGATTCCATGCCCAGATATTCCGCCGCCATTTGTTCCGCATTGCCCTGAGGAAGGCGTTCCAGCCCTTTGGTGGCCTTGGCAGTCATCTGGGAAATATGGTCGCTGAAGGGGCCGTCATAGATGAGGGTGGGGTATTCTCCAAAGGCAGAAGCGTTTTCTTCCAGTTCTCCACCATAGGAGGGGAGAATCTCCGTAATATTTTCCAGTGTAGAGCGGGCTTCGTTCATAGTCACCCGCCCATAGCGGAACCGCTCTTCCAGCTTTTGTAGTTCTTCGCTGAGGGTTTGGGCGTATTTTCGCAGGGTAGAGAGGTTGTCAAACTCCTCCTCGGTAAGGTCTTGCCCTGCCGATACCCGCCGGGCAAGGTAGGAGGCATAGTCCCCGGCTTGGGATAAAAAGCGGTTGATGTTGCTGGAATTTTCCCCGGAGGTGGGCAGGGCGGCCAAAGCGGCCTTAGCTCCGGAGGATTCCTCCAACAGCTGAGCGGCCAGGCTGGTCTGGGCGGTGGCGGTATTGGCATAACGAACCTTTTCCAGTGCGGCTTCCATACCGGAAACATAGCCGGAAAGGTCGCTCACTGCCCGCTGGTATACATAGGAAAGGGTGGTTTCCGCTTCCATGGCCTGCATATTCCGTACGCCCAGGCTCACACTGAACACCGTTACCGCTGCCAAAGCAAAGGTGCCCACCCGTATCTTTCCTCTTCGTGTCATGGGTATTTCCCCCTTTTACAGTTACAGTAGTTTGCAAACAGTATGCCCGTTTTGCAAAAAGCTATACTTATACTTGCGCCTGCTGTTTTTTGTGATACAATATTTTTGTCAACCAAAAGGAGGGAGTGTGTTGAAAGATAAACTTACGATTGCTGTCATCCAGAAAAATCGTGACCCCTTTGACCGGGAGAAAAATACCCAGCAGGGCCTTGCTTATATGGAACAGGCCAAAGCCATAGGAGCCGACTTGGCATTGTTCCCCGAGTGCTGGATTACCGGGTATGAGTTCCCGGAATTTGACGATGATGTGCCCGTGGAGGAAATCGAAAAGACAGAAGTGTTCCAAAGCTGGGCTTCTTCTGCCATGGAGGAGGACGACCCTCATCTTTTTGCCTTCCGGCAAAAGGCCAAAGAGCTGGAAATGGGCGTGGTCATCACCGGCTATACCCGAGGAAAGCGCCGCCCTCGAAACACCGCCTTTCTCATTGGGCGGGACGGGGAAATCCTGTTGCAATACCACAAGGTGCATACCTGCGATTTTGCCAGTGAGCGGATGCTGGAGAGCGGGGACGAGTTTTTCGTGGCGGAGTTTGACGGGGTAAAAATCGGCATCATGATCTGCTACGACCGAGAATACCCGGAGAGCGCCCGGGTGCTGATGATGAAGGGCGCGGAGATCATTCTAGTGCCCAACGACTGCTCGGAAATGGTGCACCGGGTGAATGTGCTTTCCACCCGCGCCTATGAGAATATGACAGGGGTGGTCATGGCGAACCCGCCCGGGAAACGGAAAGGGCACTCCTGCGCGTTTAGCCCTATTATCTGGCGGGACGATGTGGAGCAGGACAACCGGATTTTTGTGGCAGGGGAAGAAGAAGGGATTTTCCCGGCGGTATATGACCTTGCCGACCTGCGCCATTACCGGGAACACGAGATGATGGGAAACACCTTCCGCAAGGTCAAGGCTTATGGTCCGCTGATGGAGGAAACCATCCAGCCGCCCTTTGTGCGGAAGCATCAGCGGTAAAAATATCAGACGGGGAGGGGAAGTCATGAGTGTCAAGCGGTTTGAAAAAGCCCAGCAACGAGACTACGAGACAGCGCTGACAGAAATTCGCAGCGGCCAAAAAAGAAGCCATTGGATGTGGTATATCTTTCCCCAGCTGAAGGGGCTGGGACGCAGCCCTACCGCCCAATATTATGGGATTGCGGATCAACAGGAAGCCAGGGAGTTTTTAAACCATCCGGTGCTGGGTGCTCATTTAAGGGAGATCTCCCAGGCGCTGCTGGAACTGACAACCAGTGATGCCAATGAGGTGTTCGGTTTTCCAGATAACTTGAAGCTTTGTTCCAGTATGACACTGTTTGCAAAGATCAGTGGAGAGGAAAACTCTGTATTCCATCAAGTATTGGATAAATATTTTGGTGGAAAATGGGATGACCAGACACTGCGTTTACTGTAAAAAGCAAACCATGTGGGAGCTGTTTTTGGGTTTTGAGGAATTTCCATCGGATGATTATTATAGAAAGGAAAAATCGCGGAAAGCCGCGGTTTTTCCTTTTCTTTTTGGGGCTGGTATGGTATAATAAAACGAATTATTGTTTGATTCTCATGGGAGAAAGGGGCGGTTTTGTGATTATTCTGGGTCTCGACCCCGGGTATGCCATTGTGGGCTATGGGGTGGTGCAGGCGCAAAACAGCCGCTACCGCTCTTTGGAGCATGGGGCCATCGTTACCAAGGCTGGGGAACCCTTTGAGCGGCGGCTGGAAATCATCTACGATGCCCTTTCCTCGGTGTTGGCAAAATGGAAGCCGGAATCTATGGCGCTGGAAAAGCTCTATTTCAGCAATAACAAAACCACGGCCATCGGCGTGGCAGAGGCCCGTGGGGTCATTCTGCTGGCAGCCAGAAAGGCCGGGGTTCCGGTGTTTGAATATACCCCTATGCAGGTGAAAATAGCGGTCACCGGCTATGGCGGGGCCAAAAAACCGCAGGTCATGGAGATGACCCGGCGGCTTTTGTGCTTGCAAGAAGTTCCCAAGCCCGACGATACCGCCGACGCACTGGCTATGGCTATCTGCCACGGGCAGGCAGCAGGCTCCGCACTGCGGAGAAGCCTCTTACAGCGGGGCTGACAGAACAGGGAGGTACCATTGTGTTTTACAGCGTAAAAGGAAAGCTTATTCATTCGGAAATGGGGTTTGTAGTGGTGGAATGCGGCGGTGTAGGTTTTAAGTGCCTCACCACCTTGAGCAC
>CALWIS010000228.1 GCA_944380795.1 uncultured Clostridia bacterium
AATCACAAAGTGTTCGCACATATCCGACCAATCACGGTGCGTTTGGGAGAAGAGCAAAGAGAGATTTTTGTTTATACAAAGGAGCAGGCTATTATGGAAAAAGCAGAGCAGTTTCATCAGAAAAAAGAATTGCGCTATACCGGTGTAATAGTGGATATGCGGGGGATTTGCACTTCAGAATCCGAAAAGATCCGAGTGCTGGAAGGTGTGTTGGCAGCTACGGAAAAACGGCTGAATGATTATATCCAGGCGGGAAGGAAGAATCTATCATGAAAAAGCTGATTATTTTTGACTTTGATGGGACATTAGCGGATACTTCTCCCGGTATTCAGCATTGCTACAATGCTACAGCCGTTGCCATGGGCTATGAACCATATACAAAGCGCGAAGATTTTTTCGGTGTGATCGGCGGTTCTTTAGAACATGGATTTATGAAACTGTGGCCTGACATGAGCAGTGAGGAGGTCTCTCGAGCTGTAACGGAATATCGGGAACGGTATGCCTCGGAAGGGATTCTCCTCCCAGCACCATTGTATCCGGGAATGAAGAGCACACTGGAAGTTTTAAAAGAAAAACAATTCAAATTAGCAGTGGCCACTCTGAAACACCGCCGCTTTATCCATCACATGATGGAGAATTTGCAAATCGATGCATGGTTTGATGCGGTCTGTGCCTATCAAAATGGTGAAAGCAAACGAGATCTGTTGGAAGAAGCCTGCCGCCTGACGGATGTATCTGTACAGGAAAGCGTTTTAGTGGGGGATAGCGCGTTTGATGGAGAAGGGGCCAGAGCATTTGGCATGGAGTTTATAGCTGCACTTTATGGCTGGGGATTCCGCAAGGAAGAGGACGCAGAACCGTATGACCCTGTTTTCTGCTTGCACCAGCCAGAAGATTTGTTGCTTATAAATATGTGATATATTTCTTCTTGTTTCAAATCGTTTCAATATAAAAGACATACAGCCTTCGAAATGGATGCTGCATGTCTTTTTGTTATTGGTAGTTTATAAAGAAGACAACAGATAACTTAATTAGCAATTATTAGTTATTAGACGGAACATTGAGACGCTTCTGTAGGTACAGAAGAACTGGGACATCTGGAAATGGTGGGGGCTATTGTCTATCAGCTTACCCGGAATGTTAGCCCCGAGGACATTAAGAAAGCCGGATGGGATGCTTACTTTGTGGACCATACCACCGGCGTATATCCGGTGGCGGCCAGCGGCACCCCCTTTAGCGCCGATGGCTTGGCAGTTACCGGTGACCCCATTGCCGATTTGAATGAGAATCTGGCAGCAGATGCTGCAAATGAAAAGAACAACCATTTAGAAGTGGACGCCATGTTTTCCAATCGCTTTTCTTGACACTGTTCACAAAGCGTGTATATAATCAAGTTGTAAAATGTGTTTTTTGTTGAAAAGCTATGCATTTGTTGGATGAATATACATTTCAATATTAAGAGAGGTGCTCCAAATGGCAAAATTAGAAAAGACTCTTCAAGGCGACTTTGAGCAGATTCTTCAATATATCGAAACGGGAATTTTGAACGGGAGTATGTCTGCTTCACTGGAGGATGGCAGTGATTTTCGCAGTGGGACAGCGCGATGCAGCGTGCGTGTGTTTGAGCGGTATAGTTACATGGGGAGTAACCGCGTCAGCCTGAATGTTACCCTGTTTCAAAATGACGGCGGGGACATCCATCTTTCCGCTATTACGGCAGGCGGCAGCCAGGCGTTGTTTTTCAAAATCAATACCTGGGGAGAAGAGGCCTTTTTGGAGAAGCTGCAAGAATTACTGTAAAAGAGCATAGACTTAGAAAAATTGTGATGCAAATCAGGAAAAAGTGTGGTATGATAAGAGCAAACACGAATGTGTGTTCGGTTTCTAGGAGAGGAGGCTGTTCCTGTGGATGTAATCCTTTGTCTGGATGACCGAAATGGGATGCTGTTTCACCATCGCCGCCAAAGCCGGGACCGAGTAGTCATCCAGGATATTCTTCATGAGTGCCAGGGGCGAAAGCTGTGGGTTCGTCCGTATTCCGCTGCTCTTTTTTCGGGAGCGGAAGAGGCCATATCCATCGCAGAGGCCCCGCTCAAACAGGCACAAAAGGGAGAACTATGTTTTGTGGAAGATCTGGACCCTGCCCCCTATGAAAACGAGATCGACCGCTGGATTATTTACCGCTGGAACCGCCGGTATCCGGCAGACAGTTGGCTGTCTTTGGACCTGAGCCGCGGCTGGAAGCTTATTTCCCAAAGGGAGTTTGCCGGCCATTCTCACGAAAAGATCACAAAGGAGATTTATACAAGATGAAGAAACCCTGGATTCGCCTTTTTCCTGTTTTTTTAGCCATTACCATCCTGTTCAGCGGATGTTCAACACTGGAGGAATTTTTAGACAACCCTTCCTCTACCCCAACATCTGTGGTTTCCTTAGAGGAAATCCCGGAATTTAGCGACTCCCCCTATGTGGAGATCAACGGCAATGAGCCTGATTTTTCAGAAGAAGAAAAAAAGACGACAGATTCCTTTGAAACCTACAGCGAGCTGGATAGTTTGGGACGCTGCGGCGTGGCCTATGCCTGTATCGGTCAGGACTTGATGCCAACAGAGGACCGGGAAAGCATTAGTCAGGTAAAGCCTTCTGGCTGGCAAACAGCGGAATACGATTTTGTAGATGGGAAATATCTGTATAATCGCTGCCATTTGATCGGGTTCCAGTTGACCGGGGAAAACGCCAATGAAAAGAATCTGATTACCGGTACTCGCTATATGAATGTAGAAGGGATGCTTCCCTTTGAAAATATGGTGGCCGACTACATCAAGGAAACCGGAAACCACGTGTTGTACCGTGTGACCCCGGTGTTTGAGGGCCAGGAACTGGTGGCCCGGGGGGTAGAGATGGAGGCCTGGTCTGTGGAGGATCAGGGAGATGGCATCTGCTACCATGTGTATGTGTATAACAATCAGCCGGGGGTCACCATTGAGTATGCCACTGGGAATAGCCGGGAAAGCGGGGAAGAAGCCAGTTCTTCTCAGCAGGGGGAAACTTCCCAACAGCAGGAAGGAGACTATGTGCTCAATACCAGCTCTCATAAATTCCATCTGCCTGATTGTCCGTCTGTGAGTAAGATCAAGGAAACGAACCGGGAGGAATATCACGGCAACCGGGAAGATCTGTTACAGCAGGGATATGAACCCTGCCAAAGCTGCAACCCATAAATAAAAGAGGAATTTCGGACTTGCCTGCCCTCATAAACTATTATAGAGAATTTGGAAAAGGGGGCAGGCGGTTTGGAACAGGAACCCATTTCCGACCCTGTGTGTAAAAGCGTTTTTCAAAATGGGGTGGAGGATATTTCCCGGGAAAGGTTCACCGAGAGATGGATTGCATTCATTAACGAAATGGAGCAGAATTCCGGGGTTTTTGACGAGGAAAGTTGGGACAGCAACCCATTATAAAAAATAGCGAGTATCTCAAATAAGCAAAGAAGCCTCAAAGCTGTATTTTCGCAGCTTTGGGGCTTTTCTTGTTGTGGGATACTCTACCGGGATTTTACATATATTGGCAGTAACAACCATCAAAAAGGGGAGAGACGCATGAAAGCGGCTATCTATTGCCGGTTATCCGAAGAGGACCGAAATAAGCAGACGGGCACAGAGGACAGTAACAGCATTCAAAACCAGAAATCCATGCTGCTCCAATATGTGGAGGAACAGGGCTGGGAGCTTTATCAGATTTACAGCGACGACGACTATACCGGGGCAGACCGCAAACGCCCGGCCTTTAACCGCCTGCTGGAGGATGCCCGGGCTCACCGGTTTGATGTGATTTTATGCAAGACCCAATCCCGGTTTACCCGAGAATTGGAGCTGGTGGAAAAGTATATCAACGGCCTGTTTCCCCTGTGGGGCATACGATTTATCAGCGTGGTGGACAGCGGAGATACCGCCAATAAGGGGAACAAGAAAGCTCGGCAGATCAACGGCTTGGTCAATGAGTGGTATCTGGAGGATATGTCGGAAAATATCCGCAGTGTTCTGGACAGCCGGAGAAAGCAGGGGCTGCATATTGGGGCGTTTGCATTGTATGGATATAAAAAGGACTCCGATCAAAAGGGACATTTGCTCATCGATGAAGAAGCCGCCGCCGTTGTCCGAATGATATTCCGGTTGTATTCCCAGGGTTATGGAAAAACAGCCATTGACCGATTCCTCAATGACCGAGGTATCCCCAACCCCACAGAATATAAGCACCGGCAGGGGCTTTTATACCGGCCTGCGCAAACGAAAACCGGCACCCTCTGGAAATACTCCACCATTTCCCAAATACTTTCCAACGAGATGTATCGGGGTACCATGGTGCAGGGGCGGTATGGGAGCGTTTCCTATAAAGCCAAGCAAAATAAGCCTCGCCCCCAAAGCCAGTGGTACCGTGTAGAGGGCACCCACGAGGCCATCATCCCCGCCCCGTTGTGGGAAAAGGTGCAGGCGCTGACATCCCAGCGGAGCAAGCCTTTTGGTACCGGCCGCAGGGGGCTTTTTGCTGGGAAGGTCCGGTGTGCCGCCTGTGGCGCTGGGATGCGCTCTACTAAAAACCGGGGCAGGCAGTATTTACAATGTGCCAACCGGCACATCAGCAAAGACGCCTGTGATGGGGCGTTTATCTCTGTGGAGCAGCTGGAGGAGCGTGTGCTGGGGGAATTAAAACGGTTATCGGAACAATATGCAGATATTGACCGGATAAGGAAGGAAGCTGTGTTTCGAGAAGAAGAAGGAGAGGAGCGGGAGCGCCTTCTTTGGGAAATCCAAACCTGTGAAAAAAAGACAGAGGAATACCGGCGGAGCTTGCAGGCTCTTTATTTAGATCGGGGAAAAGGGGTGATTTCGGAAGAGGATTTTGCAGAGATTGTAAATAACTTTACCCAGGAGCGCCGCCGTTTGCAGGAAGCACTCGCAGAAAAACAGGAACAGCTTTCCCG
>CALWIS010000229.1 GCA_944380795.1 uncultured Clostridia bacterium
CGATTCTGGTTCCTGCGTTGTGGATTCCGGCTGTGATGGATCCACTTTTGGTTCCGATCGCTCTGCCTCGGCGGAAGAGGCTTCTGTCAAAAGGGAACTTTCTGATTTTGTATCATAGCCCGTTCCGCAAGCGGCAAGCAGGGGAAATACCAGCAGCAACACAAGAAATATGCCACGTTTCATCGGGGTATCCTCCGCTTATAGAATCGATTTTCCTGCCTCAAAGGCTTTTTTCATGGCCGGATTGCCCTGAATGGCCCCCGCTTCGGTGGCATCCCCTCCAAAAATAATGCCGGAGAGGTGTGCTTTGGGGAAGCAGGCAATCCAGCCTTCTAAACCGCTGGCGGCACGGGACCAAACGTCGTCGCCATCCTCTGCGGCGGCTGCAATGAGGTATACATCCCGGAAAGCATAATCGGCAGAGTACAGCGGATTGGCCCGATCCAGCAGAGTTTTCATCTGGCCGCACATCTCGTAGTAGTAGATGGGCGTAGCAAAGACCAGTACATCGGCATACAGCATTTTTTCCTGGACGATTTTATCCGCGTCGTCGTGTATCACACAGCGCTTGGTTTTCTGACAGGCCAGGCAGCCGCGGCAGAACTGAATCTCTTTGCCAATCAGGCTGATTTTCTCCACCTCGTGGCCGGCCTCCCGCGCGCCTTTGGCGAATTCCTCAGCCAGTGCGTCGGAGTTGCTGTTCTTCCGGGGGCTGGTGGAGAGAATCAAAATCTTTTTGCCCATGATAAGTACCTCTTTTCTCATATATGGCATGGTGGTTTACCGTTTAAAACGGATATTTGGTAGTGTTATTCCTGCTTTGTCTGGCTGGCGTAAGTGGTATCATCCACCGGCTCGCACCATTCGTTCCTACATTCCTCGCCGGGAACCTCAATAGCCAGGTGGGAAAACCAGCTGTCCGGGGCCGCGCCGTGCCAATGCTTGACGCCCACTGGAATATTGATGCAGTCGCCGGGATGCAACTCCACAGCATCCTTGCCCCACTCCTGATACCAGCCGCGGCCAGCCACGCAGAGCAGAATCTGTCCGCCGCCTTTTTGGGCGTGGTGAATATGCCAGTTATTCCGGCATCCCGGCTCAAAGGTCACATTGTAAACCCCCACCTGACTGGTAGAAATGGGCGCAAGATAGCTTTGTCCGACAAAATACTGGGCAAAGGCATCGTTAGGAGCGCCAATGGGAAAGATCATCTGGTTGGCATGGGCAATTTTTTCATCGTCTGCTACAGGCTTCTCCGCCCATACTTCTTTTGCCAGATTGAACACCGCCCAACCTTTGGGCCAGCCAACATAAAACGCCACATGGGTAATGATAGCGGCAATTTCTTTTCGGGTTACACCATGATTTTTGGCATTTTCCAAATGATATTTCAGGGAGGAATCTGTAATTCCAGAGGACATCA
The DNA here is from genome assembly GCA_944380795.1 of uncultured Clostridia bacterium. Lineage (GTDB taxonomy): Bacteria > Bacillota > Clostridia > Oscillospirales > Acutalibacteraceae > Heritagella_A. The sequence continues at coordinate 1,424 of CALWIS010000229.1, forward strand.
GTGCTACCACCGTAATGATACTGCGAGTCTTGAGGTCGATGTCTTCATTGTTCCAGTTCTCGCCAAAAAGCACATCATCATTAAAATGGGCAAAGTCCGGCGCAAATTCTCCCAAAGCAGTTCTGCCGGCTGTCTGCACGATTTTATTCATATTCCTTTCCTCCTGTTATCATAAATATTTCTGAAAAAACGTCTCTATTTTCTGGAAGGGGATTACATCTACCTGATCGTAGAGGTCGGTATGTACCGCGCCGGGGATGAGGAACAGCTCCTTGTTTTCTGTATAAGGATTTTCCTTTATCATGTTGGCAAAGGCATCCCGGGAGAAGTAGCAGGAGTGGGCTTTTTCGCCATGGATCATCAGTACGGCGCTGCGGATCTCATTGCTGTATTGCAGAATAGGCTGATTGATAAAAGACATGGTGCCGATGGTATTCCAGCCGTCATTGGAATTCAATGAGCGGGCATGGTAACCGCGCTCCGTCTTATAGTAAGCGTTGTAATCTTTTACGAAGAACGGAACCTCTTCCGGCGCGGGATACGGCAAACATCCTCCGGCGCGGGAGTATGCGCCCTTTTTGTATTCCTCTGTACGGACAGCGTTTAACGATTTTTTCATCTCATAGCGGGCGTCCGCACTGTCTGCCTCATCAAAATATCCGTTGGCGTTTACTCGGCTCATATCATACATGGTGGAGGTTACAGTGGCTTTGATGCGGGTATCCAACGCCGCCGCATTGAGCGCCATACCGCCCCAGCCGCAGATGCCAATAATGCCGATTTTCTCCGGGTCTACATTTTCCTGTACCGAAAGGAAATCCACGGCGGCCTGAAAATCCTCGGTATTGATGTCGGGAGAAGCCATGTATCGAGGCTGACCGCTGCTCTCGCCGGTAAAAGAGGGGTCAAAAGCGATGGTCAAAAATCCACGCTCCGCCATGGTCTGGGCATACAGGCCGGAAGCCTGCTCTTTTACAGCGCCGAAAGGCCCACAGACAGCGATTGCTGCCAGCTTGCCCTGTGTTTTTTTCGGCGTGTACAGATCTGCCGCCAGCGTGATGCCATAGCGGTTCGTAAAAGTCACCTTTTTGTGGTTCACTTGCTCACTTTTGGGGAAGGTTTTATCCCACTCTTGGGTCAATGTCAGGTCTTCGGTTCGCATCATCATGGGTTCCTCCTAAATTTTTTTTATCTGTTTTGCAGGGACGCCGCCAACCACGGTGTTTTCCGGTACATCCGTAGTCACAACAGCTCCCGCTGCAATCACCGCTCCGTCGCCAATGGTAACGCCTTTGCAAATGGTTGCGTTTGCGCCAATCCACACATTTTTGCCGATATGGATGGGGGCTGGGATCATGTTTCCCCGGCAGTTGGGGTCAAGGTTGTGGTCCAGGGTAGCGATCACCACATTGTGTCCAATGAGTACGCCGTCCTCAATGGTCACGCCGCCTTGGTCCTGGATTTTGACCCCGGCGTTAAAAAATACCTTCTTGCCGATTTTCAAATTTTTTCCGCAGTCGGTATAAAAGGGAGGAAACAATGCAAAGCTGTCGTCGATTCTTCGCCCGGTAATTTTCTGCATCAGCTCCACAATTTCCTCTGCTGTATGGTAACGGTTGTTTAGTTCAGCGGTAAGCTGCATTGCTTCCTGAGACAGCCGATGCATACACTGATGAGCCGGAGAACCGGCAACAACTTCCTTTCCGCTGTCCATATAGTTTAGAAACTCCTCTACGTTCATTCTGCATCACCTCTTTAAGCTTATTATAAAATCGAAAAAATCAAATAGCAAATAGTTATAAATTATGACAAGACATTCTTGAAAAGAATATCTAAGAAAAATATAATAAAGCTATTATAGAAAAGGAGGATGCTTTATGGAACTGCGAGTACTGCGCTATTTTGTAGAGGCTGCCAAAGAAGAAAGCATGACCCATGCCGCTTTAAAGCTTCATGTGACACAGCCTACCTTGTCCAAGCAGATCAAAGAGCTGGAGGAAGAATTGGGGCAGAAGCTGTTTGTCCGCGGCAACTACCATATCCGCCTGACGCCGGAGGGAGAAATCCTGTATAAACGGGCGCTGGATATTCTGGATATGGTGGACTTGACCACATCGGAATTTGCATCTATGAATGAATTTAACGGGGGCGACCTATATCTGGGCTGTGCGGAATCGGAAGGCATTACATTGCTTGCAAAAGCCGCCAAACAGCTTCAGACAGAGTATGATCGCCTGCACTTTCACCTGTACAGCGGAAACGCCGAAACTGTTTGCGAGCGGTTGGATAAGGGACTATTGGACTTTGCGGTGGTGGTGCAAAATATCGATTTATCTAAATATACCTATTTGGATTTGCCGGTAACAGATACCTGGGGGGTGCTTATGAGAAAGGACAGTCCCCTGGTATCCAAAGAAGCGATTGCTCTGGAAGAACTCATTGGACTGCCCCTGATCGTATCCAGACAGGGCCCCACTAACGAAATGCCCCAATGGCTGCAAAAAAATTATGACCGGCTCCATATCGTTGCCACCTATGACCTGATCTTTAATGCCTCTATCCTGGTGCGGGAAGGGCTGGGATATGCTTTGAGTTTTGATAAGCTGGTTCATACAGGAGGGGGGAGTGTTCTGTGCTTTCGCCCCATCGTCCCGGCCATGATCTCTCCCATGCGGCTGATTTGGCGGAAGGAACAGCGATTGTCTAAAGCTGCCGAGTTGTTTTTAAAGAAAGTGAAGGGTATCTGCCAATAACAAAAGGAAAAGATCTTTTATTTTGATTTCCTTACGTAGATTTTACCTGCAGTTGTCTTTCGGTTTTACAGGAGTGTGTAAAATAGAAGGTTAGTAGAGGTATGCACCGAAAGGAAGGTAACTGTAATGTTGGAAAAATTATCGGTCGATTTTGTTCGAAAGATATTCCACATTTTGACTAATGGAAATGCGAAGATCAAATTCCATACCATTTGTATGCAAAATCGAGATCGGGAAAAGGCAGCGAATCGGCCGGTGGAATTTGGGCTAAAATTGCTGGGATATAATGTGTGGTATCGTTTGCCGGGAATCCGCAACATACCGGTAGGAAGAGAGATAGGGAAGACCTATTTAACGCGCAAATATCTGCGCCTGCCGGTAGAAGATCTTTCTTCAGAGATTTTGGAAAATCCATCCGTGGTTTGCGATATAACAGACAGCCTGTTCCTTCCAGTATTAGAGAAAAAGAGGTTTTATCAGCAGGTGGAGCATCGCCTTTCCTGTCCGGGATTTGCAAAAATCCGCTTTGGTTTGGAAAAACCCTGCATGAAGATCGATGCGATTTATAAGGAACTGAGCCGCATTTTTCAAAAACAGTTATCTCCGCAAATAGAGCTGGAAATGGCTGCCGAAAACTTTATGCCCAATCGATATATTATCCGGTTGTTAGATATTGCAGCCTATCATGAAATTACCATACATTTTGTAGTGGATTCCAGCTATCCAAAAGAGTTTTACAGCAAAATATTAAAGAGAAATCATATTTGTTGGGATACCCTGATGGTTTCCTGTGAGGAAAAGAAAAATAAGCAGGAAATCGTGAAAGGGCTGGGGTTAGAAAAGTATGGAGTGGTGTCTGCAGACTTTAATCACTTTATTCGTCCGCTTCATAAATTGGGAGGACGTTCCATCTATTACCGAGCACCTATGCAATTGATGCGTGATGTCTGGCATCCCAAACTCTCGGAAGAATTTCGCGATCAGTATGACGCGGTTTGTGGTGCAAAAGTATTCTCGGGAAAAAAGCGCCCGAGTTTCGCTTATGAGTTGGGTTATTTATGTGCAGGGCCTTTTTTGTACAGCCTGATCCCTTTTTTGGGTGAAGAAGATACGGTTTATTATGCGGCCTCAGACTCCCCTTTTACTCGTCTGGCACAGGCTGGCTGTACTACGAATGGCTACATTAAATTGGGAAGCCCTGTTATAAACCTAATAGATACAGGGATAGATCCGGAGGGTTTTAAAAATTTTGTGCAGCGAATACAGGCACATAATCCCGAAAGCCGCCTGCGTATTGTTTCTTTAGAAAAAACAGCGGGAATAAATCTGGAACCCCTTTCTTGTGTGTTTACTGGAATGGATAATGAGTTGACACGAGGAATTTTAGATTTTTGCCAAGATTTTGCTTCTTGCACCCACAGAAGTACAATTTCAGTTTCGGATGGGCGCGCCTTGTACACTTGGGGATATGGGAATATCTGTAAATTGGTGCATAGCGATGAGGGAGCTTTTCACGCACAGGCTACCGCAGTATAAAAGGAGGATTTACCATGGTTCTATACCATCTGTCCACCACCTATCAGCTGCTTTATTGCATTGTGCATCGCATGGCACGTCATCCGCAGGAAGAAGCGGGGCTCTTAATGGTGGAATATATCCGCCCGGAAAAAGAACGGAAGGAATTTATAAAAAAGTTAGAGGAGACAGGTTGGTTTTCCTTTGTAAGACTTGTGCCGGAAAATCAGTTCAAATTGCGTAGAGGTGCTTCTCTCAATGAATCCAGTACAACACAGGAGATCGAAGGAGTTATTCGCAATGTTTGTTCCTGTGTTAGAAGCTGGCTGAACATGGATCTCAGCAGTTTTTCGCGCATCTACATTGGTTCCGACCAGTGGTCATTCGGGATTTACTGTCTTGCGAATCATATTCCGCATGTGTATGTGGAAGATGCCAGCGGGATGCTGTCTCAGCGGGAACGGTATCTAAAGATCCTCCGTGAGATCAGTATGACAAATTATGTTATCTCCCAGTATCTTCACGGTGCTGGGACAAGTGAAGATGAGATTGCCCGCCTCAGCGACGTAAGAAATTTTATTAATGGTTTTACCGACGAAAAAGCCGAAAATTTTTCTATATACGATGCATTGACACAGGAGATTCCAGAGAGAGTGCCGGAACTTCTGGCATTTTATGGCGCAGAACCGATTTCTGTGGAGGAAGAAGCCCCCGTGTGTGTGTTTATGACCCAGTATCTGAAATCCATGGCGGTAAAAGACTTGGATGTACAGGAACAGATCACCACCATGCTGGTGGATTATTTTGCAGAAGGATTTCGTCTGATCGTTAAGCCTCATCCCAAGGATATCTGGCTGAATTATCGACGTATCCTTCCACGGGCGGTTATACTGCCTCACAATATGAATTCGGAACTGCTTCCTTTTGTGTTTAGTCGGCCGATAGATCGGGTGCTTACCGCCAGTTCCACTTCGGTAGGTGGGATGGCGCCGTTTGCTAAGGAAGTATACCAGTTTACTACAGAGATCGAGAGCTTCCATGAGAGACTTCATAGAATTTATGTAACAGCGGTGCTGCTAAAAAGACTTTCCCAGTGCGCCGGACAGGCCCTGGATATCTCTGCCTCAGCGATCAACACGGTACAGCTGGAAAACTTCCTTCGCATTCTGGAAGTTCCCCGCGAAAAGGGTGGCCTTGCCGTAAAGGTTACTGGGGAAGAAGAGGAGTTCCGTGGGTCGGAAGATACTATCATTTTTTCTCCTTCCAATGCAGGAGAGCGCAGATGTTTTTCTGTAACAGAAAAGAATCTTTTGGAGGTTCGCGGTTCTCTGTGTCCAGAAGAAGGAAGTCTTTTTTCTCCGGCCGAATACACGGTCTATTTGTCTTCTGCTCAAAAAAAGATATGGGATTGCCTGTCCTCATTGGCTTTTGTAAAAAACTTGCCGTACTCCGGCGCAAAATTATATATTGAATCCCGCCTAATTATCTGGGAAGAAAAATCATGAAGGAGCCCTTAAAAATGAAAACGGTTGCTTTTGTTCCAGTAAAACTCAACAATGAACGCCTTCCGGGAAAAAATACCCGCCGCTTTGAAAACGGAGATCCACTTATCTGCTATATTTTGCGGACGCTGCGAAAGGTGGAGCAGTTAGATGGGATCTATGTGTATTGCAGTGATCCCGCCATTCAGGAGTTCTTACCCGAAGGAGTTACTTGGCTTCGGCGTGATGCCTCACTGGATTCCTCGTCCACACTTATTTTGGAAGTGCTGCAAGCCTTTGCTCGGGATGTACAGGCAGATACTTATGTGCTGGCACACGCTACAGCTCCCTTTATTTCGCGGGAATCCATTGAATCCGGCATCATCGCTGTCAATAGCGGGGAATACGATAGTGCCATGACAGTGAAAAAAATGCGAGAGTTTTTGTGGGTGAATGGTACCCCCTTGTATGATACAAGCCGGATTCCGCGTACGCAGGATCTGGGAGATCTCTATGCTGAGACTACCGGATTATATGTATATAAACGGGAGCTTTTGATGGAACAGAATCGCCGCACCGGGGACAAGCCCTTTTTGATTCCGGTGAATGATGTGGAGGCCTGCGATATCAATGAACCTTTTGATTTTGAAGTAGCGAATATGGTATTGAACCGTTTTATTGGCAAAGGAGAACAGGCATGAGTCAGATCAAATTTCTGGACTGTACCCTCCGAGATGGAGGATATATCAACCAGTGGCAGTTTGGACGGGAAACAATCCGGGATATGATGTACCGCTTTTCCTGTTCCGGAATCGATATTGTAGAATGTGGGTTTTTAACAGACCAACCCCGGCAGGAGGGCCAGAGTTTATTCCATACTGTGGAGGAAATCAATACCCTTATCCCCGAAAACAGTTCCTCCCTTTTTGTGGCAATGATCGCCATTGGGGAAAAAGAAATGAACCCTTCGGCCCTAACCGATGCTATCCCGGGAGGTCTGGGTGGGATTCGCCTAACATTCCATCCAAACGAGATCGAAAAAGCCTTTTGTTATGGCGAAATGATCAAGCACAAAGGGTATAAATTATTTATGCAGCCTGTAGGAACTGCCGGATATTCAGACGAAGAACTGATCCATCTGATTAAGCGGATCAACCAATTATCCCCTTATGCCTTCTATCTGGTGGATACACTGGGCACGATGTATGGGCGGCTGTTGCTCAGGCAGGTGATTTTGGCGGATAACAATCTTTCCCCTTCTATTAAGCTGGGATATCACTCTCACAACAACCTGCAAATGTCATTTTCTAATGCGCAGAAGCTGCTGGAGTACAAAACCAGCCGCGGATTGATTATCGACTGTTCGGCCAGCGGTATGGGAAGGGGAGCCGGAAATCTGTGTACAGAACTGGTGCTGAATTACTATAACATGGAGTTTGAGAGCCGCTATCACGTTTTGCCGGTGCTGGAGGTAGTGGACCAGTATATCACTCCCATTTCCCTGACCAGCCGTTGGGGGTATTCAGGGCCGTATTTTCTATCCGCTGCCCAGAACTGCCACCCTAATTACGCATCGTATTTAATGTCGAAACAGACGCTTTCGGTGAGTGCAGTTTCCGAGTTGCTGGACCAGATTCCCATAGATAAGCGGGAACAGTTCGACCGGCGGTTAATGGAACATCTTTATCAGAAATACCAATCCCATGCGGTGGACGATCTGGAGACCATCGACACTCTCCGGCAAAAAATGGAGGGACGTAAGGTGCTGGTGTTGGCTCCCGGAAAATCAATTGTCACTTATCGTCAAAAAATTGAAGAGTTGATCGAAAAAGAAAATCCGCTGGTAATCAGTGTAAACTTTATTTCCCATGAGTATCCTTGTGATTTCCTTTTTCTTACCAATGACCGCCGATATGAAGAAAACAGGGGAGAAATTGACTGGGAAAAGACGATTGCTACTTCTAATATAAGGGACCTGCCCCAAAATGCTATGACTGTAAATTATTCTGCTCTGTTAAACACCTCTCTTTATGCTTCCGACAGTGCGGGGATGATGCTGCTGAAACTGCTGGTAAAGTGTACGGTAAAAGATGTGTTTTTGGCGGGAATGGACGGTTTCTCTGAAAACCCGCTCTCCAATTATTATGACGCGGACTACGCAGTTTTGAGTTACGACATTCCTTTGGGAATGAAAAACCAGGAAGTCAATGTACAGCTGAACAAACGTGCCAAAGAACTGAATTTGGTTTTTGTTACGCCCAGTCTGTATAAAATTCAGAATCAAAAGGATGAAGATTGATTGGTCAGCCAGATTTTACAATTTTATAGAAAAAGAAGAAAAAAATTCAAAAAAAAACTGGATCGGATGACCCGCCGCTTTACCATGCATAATCGCATGATTACCGAAGCATTCTACAAAGAATGCTCGCCCAATATTGGAAGATTTCGCCGTGGCATCTACCTGTTTTTACTGTGTCTGGCTTCTGTTGCAGGGAAGGTTTATTCGCACAAAGCATCCCCTCAGGAAAGGCTGGATTACACCAACCGGATATTTTCTTTCCGTGCGGAATCTTCGGCTGTCCGGCGCCCCAGTTACCCTGCCTTGGCTAAACAGATTTTATTGTGCGATGTGGTGTCCTTTGATGTATTTGATACATTGTTGTTCCGTCCTTTTGATGACCCAAAATCCGTTTTTTATCTGGTAGGTGAAAAATTGCACTGTCCATCCTTTTTGCGCTACCGGGTACTGGCAGAAAAGCAGGCTCGAAAGGAAGCACAGGAGAAAAAAGGTTCTAACGAAGTGACCTTAGAGGAAATCTATCGTAAACTGGACCGCTATGTCGTTTTTGATATCCAGCACGCAATGGAAATAGAGGTGCAGACAGAGCTATCCCTGCTGCAGGCCAACCCCTATATGATGCAGGTTTACCAGATGGCAGTGGAATTAGAGAAACCCATCATTGCAGTTTCGGATATGTATCTTCCCACAAAAGTGATCGAAGAAGCGCTAAAAAAGAACGGATATACGCAGATTTCCCGGATTTTTCTTTCACAAGAGTGTGGTTTCTCCAAACGCAGTGGCCGATTGTTTCCATATGTACGGGAACAAATGGGCGCGAAAAAGAAATATCTGCATTTTGGCGACAACTATACTGCGGATCTACTTCGGGCTAAAGCAGCCGGATTTGATACTCGGTACTATACCAATGTTAACCGCTTAGGAAATCCCCATAGATGTATGGACCTTTCTGCCTTGATCGGCAGTGCCTATCGGGGATTGGTCAATAATCGGCTTTGTTGCGGTGCATATCGTGAAAATCAGTATTTTGAATATGGCTATGCCTATGCCGGATTCTATGTGCTGGGTTATTGTGTGTGGATTCATGAGCGTGTGAAGGAAAAAGGGATTCAGAAGCTGTTGTTTTTATCTCGAGATGGAGATATCCTGCAAAAAGTATATCAGAAACTATATCCGGAAGAGCAAACGGAATATGTATACTGGTCTCGTGCTGCTGCGACTCGCTTGACTGCCGGCTGTTTTCGAAATGAGTTCTTTCTTCGGTATATCAAGTATAAGATCTCTCGTAGGATCAACATGACGCAAATGCTGAAAGCCATGGAGCTGCCGCAGATGCAGCCGGTACTGGAAAAGGCCGGATTTTTGCCGGATACTGTACTCACTGCGGAAAATTACGAAGAAATTGTTTCGGTATTTATGGAGCATTGGCATATTGTGGAGGAAGCTTATGCCTCCAGTAATCGGGCGGCCAGAAAGTACTATGAAGAAAAACTTTCTCAGGTTTCTTCTGCTGCCGCAGTGGATGTAGGCTGGGCAGCCAGCGGCGTTTCTGCCCTGCGGGTACTGGTAGAAGACATCTGGAAGATGGATTGCAAGATCTATGGGTTTGTGTCTGGCGCTAACTATCTCCACGACCAAAATATTATTGAGGCGCCTTTGACTACCGGTGATATCGAATCCTATATGTTCTCACAGCGCAAAAATCGCGATTTGAAGCGTCATCACCGTGTGGGGCAGCTCTATAGTGTTTATATCGAAATGATGCTGGCTTCTCCTTCTCCCTCGTTTTTGCAGTATGAAGAAGGGGAGAATGGAGAACCCATTTTTCGGTTTGACCTACCGGAAGTGGAAGGGTATGGAATGATCCGGGAAATGCAGCGGGGAATCCTCACTTTTGCAGAGGATTATACTCGGGCGTTTGCGAAATATCCTTGGATGCTGCGTATTTCTGGAGAAGATGCCTACCATGTCTGTCGCTTCATTATTTCTCGTCCGGAATATTTTCGAAATTTGTTTGGGAAATATCCGGTGAATCGAGCTGTGGGCACTTCTTCCCATGAGATGGAAACGCTGGCAGAATTGATGGATCGGGAATACCAGAATTGAGGAGAGAAAACATGGTTTATTATGCGTTAACAACTTATCATGTGTTGTGTTGTGTACTTCATAAAATGGAGGTATGTCCCAAAGAATCTGCCACGCTGCTGCTCTCTGATGTCCATCGAAATTCAATAGCGTTTGCGCGCCGATATCAGGAATCAGGCGTATTTGACCGTGTAGTGATTTTGCCTGAGCTTTCTGTGCTGAACCATCAGCGGTATCTGGAGCGGAAGCATTTGCCAGTCAAGCTTATACTTCGGATCAGCTGTCGCCGTATGGAAGAAGCGCTGAAAAAAGTAGAGATCTCCTTAAAAGGACAGGAATTATATTTGTGTCCGGATCATTTTCCCTTTGGGTGGTATGTGATTCAAAACCGCATGCCCTACCATTGTTTTGAGGAAGGGAGCGGTGTTTTATCAGACCGGGACTTTGCTCTCAGTAATATGAAGCGGAATAAGACACAATACCAGCTTTGTTTTGATTTAGGCTGTTTTGGGGAAAATCCGTATGCGGTGGAAGTGTTGGCAGATGCCGAAAAGCAAAAGCCCGGTTACACCAACGAAAAAATGAAAGACTTTTCGGTAGATAAAATTCTGGCGGCAATGAATCCTGACCGTCGGGAGACAGTATTAAAATTTTTCGGAGCGGAAAGTTCTGTGGAACTCAGTGAAAACAGTGTGCTGCTCCTTACCCAGCATATGGCGAATCTGGGTTTGATGACTTTGGAGGAGCAGCATCAGATGTATCAGCTTTTTGCCGATTATTTTTTTCCGCAGGATAGCTGTCTGGTAATCAAGCCTCATCCGGATGATATTGCCGGAAACTATCATCGTATGTTTCCAGATGCGACTGTGATGCCTTTTGCAATGCCTTCAGAGTTGATGAAATATGGAGTACAGGGGAGATTTCAAAAGGCAGCAGCGGCCTACTCTACCTCTGTGCGTTCTATGGCATACCTTTGCGATGAGAGCTTGTGCTTTGATAAGCGAATTTTAAAAAATTGGAAACACATTCCTGTATATGATTGTGCGGTACGTTTTTTACAGGAGCTCGGAGCGAAAAACGCAGTGACAGACGGAGACGAAGGTTTGCTGGAAGAGCTTTCCTGTATGGCAGGGGAGCGGATCGTTTTTCAACAGCAGGCTCCCGAGTCATCAGCAGAATATGTGGTGTTCAGCGACTTGGCACCAACAGAAAAATCTCCTCTGGAACGCGCAAAAGAAATTGCCGCTTATC
>CALWIS010000230.1 GCA_944380795.1 uncultured Clostridia bacterium
CTCACCCGGTTTGTGGAGGACAACGAGCAGTGGTGGTATAAAACCCGCCCGCTGATTGCGGAATGGTAAAACTTGATTTGAACCCCGAGGAGGACTTATTTTTGGATTCCCTGATTTTTGATTCCCACGCCCATTATGACGACGCGGCCTTTGACGACGACCGGGAGGAGCTGCTGGCTTCCCTGCCCCAAAAAGGCGTTTGCCATGTGATTAACGCCGGGGCCAGCCTGCAAGGCAGCGCCGCTTCCATCGCTCTGGCAGAAAAATACGAGTTTATCCACGCCGCTGCCGGTATCCACCCGGAAGATGCCTTTGGACTGCCGGCGGATTGGCAGGAACAGCTTTCCCAGATGCTCTCCCACCCCAATGTGGTGGCGCTGGGGGAAATCGGCCTTGATTACCACTATGAGGACGCCTGTCCCCGGGACATCCAGCAACAGGTGTTTGAAGCCCAGCTGCGCATGGCCAAGGAGCGGAACCTTCCTGTTATCGTCCACGACCGGGAGGCCCATGGCGATGTGTTAGCTCTCCTGCAAAAATACCGTCCCCGGGGCGTTGTCCACTGCTTTTCCGGCAGCGCCGAAATGGCGCTGGAAGTGGTCGAACTGGGCATGTATATTGGCTTAGGCGGGGCCGTTACCTTTAAAAACGCCCGCCGTCCTCTGGAGGTTGCCGCCGCAGTACCCCTTGATCGGCTGCTCAATGAAACTGACGCTCCCTATATGGCTCCGGTGCCCTGCCGGGGCAAGCGATGCGATTCTACCCTGATTCCCTATTCTGCGGCAAAAATCGGGGAAGTGCGGGGCGTTTCCGCAGTAGAGGTGCTGCGCTGGGGAAAAGAAAACGCGGCGGAGCTATTTGGCATTACCCTTTGATAGAGGAGGCTGAACCCATGACCATTACCTATGAATATGGAAAAAACTTATATGTGAATCTCACCAACCGCTGCCCCAACCGGTGCGAATTCTGCCTGCGCACCCACAGCGCGGGGAGCATCTACGCCGAGGACCTGTGGCTGGAGCGGGAACCTACCAAGGAGGAGATTCTGGAGGACATCAAAAAACGGAACCTGGGCCAATATCAGCAGTTGGTATTCTGCGGCTATGGGGAACCCACCTGCCGCTTACAGGATATTGTATGGCTGTGTGACGAGGTGAAAAAATACAGTGACATTGAGATCCGGCTCAACACCAACGGCCTTTCCGACCTTATTAACGGCCCGCACAGCGCCGCTTTGCTGGATAACCGGGTGGACATTGTATCCATCAGCCTGAACGCCCCCAACGCTGAAAAATATGAGGAAGTGTGCCATTCCAAGTTTGGCCTAGAAGCATTCCCCGCCATTTTGAAGTTTACTGCGGGTGCAGGGCTGTATGTGCCCAAGGTATATATGACGGTGGTGGACACCATGCCTCAGGCGGATATTGAAGAATGCCGCCGGATTTGTGAAAATCTGGGAGCCATTTTCCGAGTACGGAAATATATCCCCAACTAATGGGGTTGGGAAAGGGGGCGAAAGCCCTCTTTTTTCTTTCGGTAAAATAGATTTGCGTGAAACCAATCTGTGTCCAGGATATGGCTTTCCACTCATACAAATGCTGTCTTTGTGGAATCATGATACTATGTCCTACAGAATCTCACAATTTTGTAACCTTTGAAAATTATTCACTTTTATTTGCCACAACATGGTATAATAACCTCGACCCCTTTTGATTCCCTTAAAAGGAGATGAAATATCGTGCCGGATCTTTCTGCTTTTTTTGCATCTATGGGCCATCAAGCCCTGTATCTTTTTTTGTATATCCTGCGGATCCTGGTGCCTGTGTTGACACTGATTATCGTAATCAAATGCTACCGTTCTGTTAAACTGGGGCGCCGTCCTGCGGAACCGGTAATCATGCTGGAAGAGGTGACTACCCACGCCCGCTTCCCAGTGCTGTACTGGGAAAACTCCATCGGGCGCAGCCGCTCCTGCGACATTGTTTTGCCCGACGCCACCATGTCCCGGGATCACGCCGTGCTCATGCGCCGAGAAGAAGGCTGGTTCATCATCGACACCAACTCCAAGGCGGGCACCTTTGTCAACGGTAAAAAGCTAAAGCCTACCGCTCGGGCCCACATCCATCCCGGCGACACCATCGCTATGGGAAGCAGCGCCCTTACTTTACGGCAGACCTCTTTGTCCGACCTGAAAATGAAGCGCTTTTCCATGTTGGGGCCAGGGCAGCGGGGCGCTTCCCCCTTTGCCACCTTTGTACTCATGATTATTGTACAGATGCTCATGGCTATTCAATGCTGCTTTGCTCCTCAGGAAGAGGACGCTATCTTTACGCCCCTGCCCCTACTGCTGTTGGGGGCCTTGCTGGTTATCGACATTGCCTTTTATCTGTTTTCCATGAAGGGTCTAAACCGGGTGAGTTTTGAGGTGGAAACTGTGGCCCTGCTATTCAGCGGCATTGGCCTGTTTTTGTTGGCGGGAGACAGTATGGATGTGGCCCTCACCCAACTGGCGGCCATGTTCCTGGGTATTCTGGTTTTCTGCATTCTTATCTGGTTTATGGGAGATTTGGAGCGTGTGACCAAATGGCGGCTTCCCCTGGCGGTGTGCGCGGTGGGGCTTCTGGCAATCACTTTGGTGATCGGTACCTCCATCAACGGCTCCAAAAACTGGATTTTCCTGGGACCTATCAGCATCCAGCCCTCCGAATTGGCCAAGATCCTATTTATCTTTGGTGGTGCCGCCACCTTGGACAAGCTGCAAACTACTCGGAACCTGACGGAATTTATTGTGCTGGCGGCTCTGTGTGGAGGCTGCCTGGTACTCATGAAAGACCTGGGCTCCGCTGCTGTGTTTTTTGTCACGTTCCTGATTATCGCCTTTATGCGTTCCGGCAGTATCCGCACCGTCGCATTAGCCTGTTCGGCGGTGGTCATTGGTCTGTTCATGTTTTTAAAGGCCAAGCCCTACGCCGCCGCCCGATTTTTGGGGTGGCGCCATGTGTGGGAGCATATCAACGATAACTACGGCTATCAGCAGAGCCGTACCCTTACCTATGCGGCCAGCGGCGGCTTTTTCGGCACTGGCTTAGGAAATGGTTATCTGCACAATGTGGCCGCCGGTAACAGTGACTTGGTGTTTGGCATGATGACTGAAGAACTGGGGCTTTTATTGGCACTGGTTACAGCGGCAGCAGTAGTACTGTGGATCTTCTATGTGCGCAGCGATGTGACCCGCAGCCGCTCCACCTTTTACTCTATTTCTGCTTGTGCCGCCGCCGGAATCCTTTTGTTCCAGTCCCTTTTAAATATTTTTGGACCACTGGATGTTATCCCCCTTACCGGCGTAACTCTGCCCTTTATCAGCGCAGGCGGTTCCAGTATGATCTCAGTATGGGGCATGGTAGCCTTTATCAAGGCCTCTGACGAACGCACTTATGCAGTGCGAAAACGAAAACGGTAGTTCTTCCCACCACCGGAAAGGAAGGTGTGCTTTATGAAAACTACAGGAATCCGTTCCTTTATTCTATATATTCTCACTGCTGCCTTTATTGGCTGTATGGGATTTTTCCTATTTGAGCTGTTTAGCGATGGGGATAACTGGGCTATGCAGCCCTATAATCAGCACTTAGTAGCCGGTGGACAGCTCACCTGGGCTGGTTCCATCAGCGACCGCAACGGCACCCTGTTGGTGGGCAGTGAAGATGGTGTGCGCTCCTATAACAGCGATGCCGGCATCCGTACCGCCACCGTACACACAGTGGGGGATAAAAACGGTTATATCTCCACCGGTGTCCAGTTGGTATACCGGCCTCAATTAAGCGGCTACAATCCCATTTTCGGCGTGACCACCATGACCGGCAAAACTACCGGCGGCAATATCACCCTCACTATCGACAGCTCCCTTTGTGAGACTGCCCTCAACCTGCTGGGCAGCCAAAAGGGCGCGGTGATTATTTACGACTACACCACCGGGGACGTGCTGTGCAAGGTGAGCACCCCGGCCTTTGACCCCGAAAATATTCCCGAGGACATTGAAGACAACGATCAGTATAAGGGCGCATATCTGGACCGCACCATCTCCTCCTCCTTTACCCCCGGTTCTACTTTTAAGGTGATTACAGCAGCCTGTGCAATAGAGCATCTTTCCGATTGGCAAGAACGCACCTATACCTGCACCGGCTCCACTACCATCAACGGGGAAAAAATCACCTGTATGGGTCAACATGGGGAGATTGGTCTGGAAGCCGCCATGGGTGTCTCTTGTAATGTTTATTTTGCTGAACTGGCGTCAGATCTTGGTAAAGACGCCATGACACAGACCGCTAATGAGATGGGGTTTAATCAAGCGCAAAAGCTGGATGAAATCGTAGTGGCGGCCAGTACCTACGATGTTTCCGATGCAGACGAAAATGCTTTAGCTTGGTCGGGAATTGGCCAGTACACCACTTTGGTGACCCCCTACCACATGATGCGGATTATGGGAGCTATTGCCAACAACGGAGTTCCCATTGAGCCTCGTCTGGTCAGCACTATGGGTGGTGCCAGTTTGGGCAATTATACGGCTGATATCACTACAGGCAATAGGATGATGTCGGAAGAAACCGCTCAGGCCCTACAACGGCTGCTGCGCAGCGACGTGGAAAACTACTACAACAGCAATATGTTCCCCTCCTCCTTGGAGGTGTGCGCCAAAACTGGTACTGCCGAAGTGGGCGAAGGCAAAGAGGACACCGGCTGGGTGGCAGGTTATTGCGCCAACCCGGAGACCCCCTACGCCTTTGCCGTGGTGGTAGAGGAAGGCGGCTTTGGCAGTTCCAGCGCCGCCCCCATTGCGTCTCAGCTTTTGCAGCAGCTGGCAGGCTGGTAACGCGAGGACATCGCTTTCAAACTTGCAGTTGCTACCCCGTAAACCCAAAAGTTTTACTCGATTTTTTTAAAAAATCGCGGGAAATCCAAAAGGGCAGCGCCCTTTTGGCCGCTCTCCGCAGAGAGCGGAACCCTTTATACTCTCAAAACGCAGGAAGGGGTGAGAAAACAGCCCAGTGGGCTGTTTTCGAGGGGAAACCCACGTCTGGGGTTTCCCCTCTCATAAGGCTGCTTATTTTATGCAAACTCACAGTGATACAGACCTTTTCGACAGGCAGATCGCCGCAGGTTCAAAAACCTGCGGCGATTTTCTTTGTTCAGGGGTTCACTTGCTCCAAAGCTGGTTCCACTTCAGGCGCATTTCCTCTTCCCACTGGGACTGCTTTTCCTGGTCCTGGGCCTTTTGATACCCGTAATCCCGGTCCTCCTGCCAGGCTTCCAGCTTTTCCAGATATTCCTTGTACTCCTGGTCCCGCTGGTCCTCATACCGGCTCTTGTAGTAGTCCAGCTGCTTTTGATAGTCGGACACCTGATCCCGGTACTGGTTGTAGGATTGCTCGTCCATTTCCAGCAGGGCGTTCATCTGGTTCAAATACCGCTGCTGCTCCCCCTGATACCGGCTGTAGGCCGCATTATACAACTCCGGTACTTGCTCATTGAGCTGCGTAAGATACTGGCTGTAGGCTTGGCTCCCTGCCGTTACGGCATAGCTGCTGCCGTAGCCGCCGGTAAGGGCAGCAGCCTGACCCTGGGTGTCCCGCATGGCAAGCTGCCCTGCCTGCATATACTGGGTGCGGTATTGCTGGTATACCGGGTCGGCATTGAGGTCATAGGAAAATTCCTTCTGATTTAAAATCTGATCCACAATAGCCGAAATTTGGCTGCTGTATTGGGAATTGTATTCCCCGGGGCGCTGGGCTTCCAGCTTTTCCAACTGCTTTTCTAAATCTGCAAGGCTCCCCGAGGGCTTATAGGTGGGCTTGCCTGTCTCATAATTGGGAGTCTTGGAGGTACTGCTGGTGCTGCTCCCAGAAGAACTGCTTGCCGAACTGCTCCCGGAGGAGGAGCCGGTGGGGATAATCAGCGTATCCCCGGTGTAGATCCAGTGGGGGTCTTTGATCTGCTTGTTGGCCTTTACAATGGCGTCAATGGTGACGCCGTATTTTCGAGAAAGATCCCACAGGGTGTCTCCCCACTTTACCTTATAGGTGATGGCCATAGTATCGCCTCCATATACAAATGGTATTTTGCGCTTTTATAATTCCAAAAAGTAAAACAAAATAGAAAAATTTATCTCTTATTTCTGCCGCCACTTCATGCCCAGGTTCCCATTGGTCCCGGGCACCCAGTCAAAAAAGCCGCTGCCGGTGCTACCTATCGTGAAGCAATCCAGAACCTCAGCATTGGTGATAAATAGTTTATTATTAGAAAGGTAAGCAACCTCTGCTCCATTTTGTCGGAAGGAAATCCGTTCCCGCCCCAGCACCGCTGTAAAGGGACTATCCCGCTCCCCCAAGATAATGCCCTCGGCATTAAACTGGATGTAGGTATCCACCAAATTTCTGTATTCCCCCAGTTTTCCTTCCACTTCTTGGGAAATTTGAGCTGCATCTAAGAACCGCGTTTCAATTTTCTGGCTGGTCTCCTCCATCTCCGAGCGGAAGGTCTCTTCCAAATCCGCCGTTTCCGATTTGGCAGTAAAATCCTCTGTTACTTGTGAGAAAATGGAGTCTGCTTTTTGCTGTAAAGAAACGATGAATTCGTTACTCAGTTCATCTGCTGTGCGAACGAGTTCCTCATAAAGTTGCTGGAATTTAGTCTTAGCCGACTCCTCGTTTTTTTCTGCCAGATCTTCGGCAGCCCGAGCAGAACGCTCCATATGTTCCAGTCGTTCTTGGGTCTCTTTGCTAAAATTTTCTCCACCAAGATTAGAAAGCACATATTGCAGCTGCTCTGTCAATCGCAGCAAACACCCCCGAAGCTGCTGAGGGTCTGCGGTTTGCTCCAACCCCGGCAGGGAAAAGGACAATCCTGACATATCGCTGATCCCCCCTTTCCATAGTCTTTCCGGACATTATCTTATAGAAATCGGTAACTCTGTAGAGGCTTCTGTCGTTTTGATAATAGAATATAGCACCATGTCCCCTTCTCCTTCCAAACGGATACGTAAGAACACGCACCGTCTAGGCACCACCGGTAAGGTGAAAAGACGTTTTTCCGGGGAGGTAATCTCCGCCACCGGTTCCCAAGGCCCACCGTCATACTGCAACTTTACAGTTACCCGGCTTTTTCTCTCCAATTGAAAACAGAACTGCAGACCTGCTAAATACTCATACGCTCCGGTGCTCATATCGCCAGTCTCACAGAACCATTTTACTAGGTCTTCTTGTTCTCCCAGCGCGTTTGCGTCCCTTTCATACAGAGCGGTAGAACCATTCACTGTGTATAGGCAATTATCTTCCGATACAAAGTACAGTTCTCCACCTACCCGGGCAAACCATCGTGCCTGAGTATCATCCTCCCGATGCCAAAGGCCAGAAACCTCGTTATATACAAACAGATCCCAACCTCCCTCCGCCTTCTCCATAGACAGATAGTAGCAATCGCCCACACTTCCGCCACGGGCATTTTGAAAAACGCCGCTTCCTAATGGGGCAGAAATAGAAACCGGCATACTTCCGTCATAAACACATACCCCATTGCGGCTGTGGTAGTACAGCGTTTCATTAACGATGACTAAAGAGCGCTCACTTCCCTTTTTCACACCGCGTACCGGGCTATTGGAGATTTGAAAGTTATCTGGACGGCTCCCCCATACCTTGTGCAGCATGTCCTCCTTAAAGAAAAGCACCGTTCCCAAATGGGTACATGCGCCGGTAAAATCCCCATCAGAACCAACGGTGACAGAATAGCTGTCAGTGGAGATACCCTCAAAACAGTTCCAGTTAGTGGGGTCTCCCAGCTTACAGGCATAGATTTCATGTTTTTTAGAAGAGCATCCCCAAATACGGTTCTCACTCTCTGTTAAAAAATCCATATCCGGGATGTCTCGGCTCACTGTCACCGGCTCATTCTGGTCAAAGGCAGCATCCAGAATCCCAGGCACCACCAGCCAGTCATCTCCCTTACTCTGAATGATACAAGCGCCATTGAGGCACTGGGCCTCCCCAGTACAACCGGAAATCGTTACACCATCATATAAACGAAAGCGCTTTCCGATATCGGCACAAGTAATTTTTACATAGGTGGAAGCGATCTCCACCCAAGTCTGGCTGTAGGAGGAATACTCCTTCAGAGTGTGGGGAGTTTGGCTGGTATCCAACCACAAAGTGCTGTTTTCCGGAGATTCCGGGGCCTGTGTGTTGGCGGAATACCCTTCATACACTTGCCCATCCGATTTAGAAAGGGAAAAGTTCACCGACCCTTTGGAGGTAACGGAGGCCCCCAAGTCTCCAAACTCCCCAGTCTGGGTATTGTAATATTTTTTGTCAGGCCAGATGAGCACAAAAGAGCCCATGCCCACAAATTGTTTTTCTGTGTCAGAAACCGTTCCCACACAGGACCCATTGTAATAAAAATCCGTTCCATCCACCCAACACAACTTGTCCCGGCCAAAAATCCCATTGGGGTTGGAAAACTGCCGTACTTTTCCCCGAGAGTTCCGAGGCCGGAGCAAGGGGGCATCCCGAGAAGAAAGGTTCTCCATTTCGTAAAACTGGCTGTCGGAGCGGGTATTGGTATGGCAGTATCCGCCAAAACTCCGCAGTGCCGAACGGCTCCGGGATACTGCTGAAAGAGATGGTAAGAACATAAACCACCCTCCTTTACAAGGGCCCCGCTGCAGCGAGGCCCCAAAATTATAATTTTCTGCTAATTTGCAAAATACGTCCTATTGCTTTTACGCTGCCAGCCAAAAGGGGGCTTTTGGGCGCATCCTATGCTCCCCTACAGACAATGCTGGAAATCTATGCAGATCCTGTAGGGGCGGCTACCAGCCGCCCGAAGTTGTTGCACCGGCAATATTTACCATGCAGACGCACACATAGGCGCATCCCTACATCAGCACCAGATTTTCCTGTGTGGGCATATGCTCCCGGCGATACCATCCGGCAAAGGCAGCAAATATCGAATTATACAACTGGGCACTATTTTGATACCGGGTAAATTCCCCGTTATGCAGGTCGATCTGGGCCGAAAGATAAGCTTCGTACATCCCCTCATAGGGTTTCGGAGCCAAAAGCAAGGTTTCCACCGGAGTCTCCTCGTCATATCCAGCAAATTCTACTGGTTCCACATAGTCCAAAATCTCCCGTTGAATCTGTCCGTCCACATCCGAGAGCCAGCGAATTTTTTCATTCCGGCTATACTGATTAGGCTTTACCCGGTCACAAAGAGAAATCGCTTCCTCCAACGTCATGGTAAAACCTCCTGTTACAGCGTAGCAGTTTTCTTTTCATACCGAGCCTGGGTTTCGGCCATGAGCTGCTGGGTCTTTTCGTCCTGGGCGGCGGAGTGCTCCAACACCTCGGCAATGTAGTCGGGCACCTCCACCTCCACACCACGCTGAATCAGATAACTCTCACCGTTTACCGCTACGAACACATCGTCCCGGTACTCGCCGTAATCCTTAAACAGCTTGATTTTTACCATCTTCTTGTTCTCTGCCATGGGATTTCCCTCCTTTTCTCAGTTGGCTTCCGCTGTTGCGGAGTAGGCGGAGCAAGATTCAATACGCACCATATATTCCTCCACCAGGCGCTTGGCGGCGCGGGTGGCCTTCCAGCCACAGGAAGAACGCTGGTTCAGGGGATCTTCGCCATAACCCAACTGCTTGACGATGTGCTGCAAACCGCCGCCGGTTACTTCGGTCACGCCATAGGCGCTGGCCCCCAGCACCAGAGTGGAGAATACCGCCAGCCCGCTGGGGCAGCCGCTTCCCTTCCAGATTTTTGCCTCGGTAGACTTCACAAAGCGCACGTTGCCGATCTTGCCGATCTCCCCAGCGTAAATATTTTCGGGATTAGCGTACTTGTGGGCGTCCACCCATTCCGGGCAGCGCATCAGGTCGTAGGCCACGAAGGGATGGATAATCGCTACATAGCTGTCGTCGATGGGAGCCGCGTTCATGGCCTCCAAGGTAGCCGCTGCCTTAAACACCAGATCCACTGTCATACGGCAGGTAGCATCCAGTGTGGCGCGGGAATTCACCGGAGTTTCCTCACCTTCTGCGGAGATCTTGGGGGCGTAGATCACATTGGTGCCGCCGTTCAATACCTCCCGGGTCAGGGTGTCCAGGGTTCGGCCCGCCTGTGCGCCCAGCAGCTTAGTACACTGCACCACGTTGTTATCAATGGCGGTCAGCTGGAGCATATCGGAAAGCTGGATGAAGTCGCCGTACTGTTTGACCTCGGCGGTGACAGCAGTAACATTCAAGCTGTTGCCGTCGGGAGTCACGCCTTCGGTAAGGGGGTCCAGTGCCTTGGCCAGGGGGCTGTACTTGCGGAACTCGATAACCTTGCCGCCATTAGCGGGAATGGGGTACTTGTCGCCAAATTGGTCGTGAACCAGCCGAGGCTCTGCCAAATCGATGAGGCGCTCCTCATAATAGGTTTTCATTTCATCCGAAAGATCACCGGTAGTCTGTACAGCAAAAAGCTGCAAATTCAGAAAATCATAATTCATAAGATCACTCCTTCAAATAAGTTTACAATCGGGTACTAAAAGGAGATGTGTTCTCCACGAAGAGCGCGGCGTTCCATCTCCTCTCGGTCCTGCCGGGTCATGCGCCGTACATCGGGGCGGATGACCGCGCTGCTTTTGCCGGAAGCGCCGTTTTCCATGGGGCGTGCCTGACGGCTCTGCAAATTTTCCACCAGCCGCTCCGCTACATTCTTGGCTGTGTACCGCACGGCGTTTTCCAAAATCTCCCGGTGGTGCAGGGCTTCAAAGGCGGACTTCATATCCATGCCCACCTCCAGCAGCCGAATAAACCGGGGGTCGCGGCATTCGTTTTCCAGCTTGAATCCTGGGTAAATCCGCTCTGTTTCCCGGCTCTCCTCCAGCCAGCTTTGGGCGTCTCTGCCCAAGCGGCGCTCCATTTCCTCCTGGCTGCGCTGCTCCATCCGTGCCAGATATTCCGCTCGCATCTGGGTTTCCAGGCTGTCCTCGTCCGCTTCCGACTCCACCTGCCGGATCTCCCTTGTTTCCTCTGCCATCTGGTTTCCTCCTTTCAAAAAATTGGACGGCGGGAACCGTCTGCAATAAACGTACTATATTTCGAACATATGTTCTCCCTTTCTGTTTTTATGAACTGCCCCTCAAAACACCGATAAAACCCCATCGCCATGGGATTTTTTATTTTTTCAAAGTTCTGGTACAGCAAAACCAACCGGAATCATCGCGCCTAAAGCTACCCCTTTTATCCCGCTCCCCTTGCCGGCGCTTCGCGAAGCGCCCAAGCCGGCAACGGAGCAATCCGGGGTTCAAAGGGGCGAAGCCCCTTGCGAATCTTTGGTTACTTTCTTTTCGCAAGAAAGTAACAGCCCGTCGCGGCTTGAACGACGAAGTAGACATTAGATGAATTTCCGTTAAAAGCTCAAAGACTTTTTCGTGGAACAGCCTAACTGTTCTCACGGCACTCCAAGAAATTTTACCCAAATACCGCCACAATTCTGTGACAACCCCGCCAGACTATGCTATAATAAATTTATCGCTGATCCGAGGAGGAAGCATATGGAATCGCTACAAAAACAAATGGAACGCCGTCTGCTGGGCTGGCGGGCCAATTACTTTCTCAAAGCCTTTTTATATGGACTGGGGCTGTCTTTTCTGGTGTTTTTGCCCTTTGTCCTTGTAGATAATGGTTACTTTTTGTATTACGGGGACTTTAACGTCCAACAAGTACCCTTTTACCAGATGTGCCACGATGCCATCCGTTCCGGAAATATCGGCTGGAGCTGGACTACCGATCTGGGCGCCAATTTTATCGGTTCCTATACCTTTTATCTATTGGGAAGCCCCTTCTTCTGGCTCACTATCCCCTTTCCCAGCGAGGTCGTGCCCTATCTCATGGCTCCTTTGCTGGTGCTAAAATTTGCTTGTGCCTCTCTCACCGGATTTATTTACTTACGCCGGCACGTCCGCCGGGAAAGCTGGGCTGTGGTAGGCGGCCTGCTGTATGCCTTCTCTGGATTCTCGGTGTATAATGTATTTTTCAACCACTTTCATGAAGCAATCATCGTGTTTCCCTTGATGCTGGCAGCCTTGGACGAATATATGGAGACTCGCCGTCGGGGTGTGTTTGCGCTGGCTGTATTTGGCTGTTGCTTTATCAATTACTATTTCTTTGTAGGGCAGGTAGCCTTCTGTCTCATCTACTGGTTTGTACGGATGTTCGCTGGAAGTTGGCGTATTGGTCTGCGGGATTTCCTGCTCCTAGCTTTGGAAGCCGTGCTGGGTGTGGCAATGTCCGGTGTACTGCTGATACCGTCGGTGCTGGCCGTACTTCAAAACCCCCGGGTGGATAATCCTCCGGAAGGATGGAATGCCCTGCTCTACGACCGGAACCAGCGGTATCTCCATATTATTGAGTGCTTTTTCTTCCCTCCGGATATCCCCGCACGTCCCAACTTTACCCCAGATTCCGGTTCCAAGTGGGCCTCTTTGGGAGCATGGCTGCCTCTATTCGGCATGACCGGCGTAATTGCCTGGCTGCAAATGCACCGTCGCCACTGGGTGCGTCGGATGCTGGGCATCTGTTTCCTCATGGCCATGATCCCCATTCTCAATTCTGCATTCCAGTTGTTTAATTCCTCCTATTACGCCCGTTGGTTCTATATGATTACCCTTATGATGTCCCTGGCCACCATCCTCTCCTTGGAATCCAACCGGGTGGATTGGAAACGAGCTATTAAGTGGAATACCGGTATCGTACTGGCCAT
Organism: uncultured Clostridia bacterium; assembly: GCA_944380795.1. Classification (GTDB taxonomy): domain Bacteria; phylum Bacillota; class Clostridia; order Oscillospirales; family Acutalibacteraceae; genus Heritagella_A. Next base: position 12,807 of record CALWIS010000230.1, read on the forward strand.
CGGTCTTGCGGTAGGCCTGATGCCCTACACCGAAGAGCAGGACGGCGTTACTGTTACCCTCTTTGGTCTGGAGGATTATCCCAGCCGATTGTGGTCGTATCTTGCCGTTTCCCTGATTTGCCTAGGGCTCCTGGCGGTGATCTTCCGATTCCGGAAGCGCAATCCCCGGCTCTTCCGGCAAAGTATCGGCCGGTGTTTGGCCGGTGTCTGTGTTTTGTATTCTATTTTTGTCTTGGCGTTAGGAAAAACCCAGACCGAAAATGTCCACGAGCACCTTATTCCTTATTCCCTCAACGGCGGGGAGGATGTGGATGTTCCTGGAGGACTGGAAAACTGCCGCTCCGATTTTTACGATGCCATAGATAACGCCGGAATGTTCTGGCAGATCCCCAACATCCAGGCATTCCACAGCATTGTACCCGGCTCTATTATGGAGTTTTATCCCAGCATCGGCGTAACTCGCGATGTAGGTTCTCGGCCAGAAATAAGTCATTACGGTGTGCGGGCACTGCTTTCCTGCAAATGGCTGTTTGACGATGACCATGATGCCGAATATTTTGGAGGCGTACTGCGGGATACTCCACAAATGCCGGGCTGGACCTTTTATGAAAATCAAAACGGCTTTGATATTTGGGAAAATGAATACTACATTCCCATGGGCTTCTCTTATGACTACTGCGTGAGCCGGGACACTTATAATGCTACTTATGAATCTGACCGGGAACTTTTGATGCTCAAGGCTTTGGTATTGGAAAACGAAGACGTGGAAAAATATTCCGATCTGTTGCCGGAGGTCACCGATACCTCTTCCCTTTCCTTTACAGAAAGCGCATACCTAGATGATTGTATCGCTCGCCGCGAAACCGCCTGCACCTCTTTCTCCTATGATAACGAAGGCTTCTCTGCCGTTTCCCAAGGGGATAAAGAGAGGCTGGTATTCTTCAGCGTCCCCTACGAGGATGGCTGGAGTGCTACCGTCAACGGTGAACCCGCAGAGATTATCAAGGCCAATGTAGGCTTTATGGCGGTAAAAGTACCCGCCGGAGAATCCGATATCCGCTTTACCTATCGTACCCCGGGGCTTTTTGCTGGGCTGCTCCTCACCGGATTTTCTGTGTTGGTACTGGTAGCCTATCTTGTTTTGGCCCGGTATTGGAAGAAAAAGAAAGTGAGATCCGCCCCAGTTCCCGCCCTGCGGGCTGCTTCTTCCCAAGAACTGAAAACCCGGTTTTCCTTTCCTCAATCTTTGCGGAAAAAGAAGCCCACACCCCCTAAAGAACCCGACCTTCCCAACCTTCCCTGAAAGGAGCCTGTTATGCCTACTGTATTTCTGGTAATCCCCTGCTATAATGAAGAAGAAGTTTTGCCGGAAACCAACCGTCGTCTTTGTGAAAAGATGGCCGCCCTGCAGCAGCAGGGGCTGGCTGATGAAAAGAGCCGCATCCTTTATGTAGATGATGGGAGCCGGGATCATACCTGGCAGTTGATTTCAGACTATCATCAAAAAAGCTCTCTAGTGCAGGGAATCAAGCTGGCCCACAACCGCGGTCATCAAAATGCTCTGCTGGCGGGCCTTATGACAGCTATGAAAGAGTGTGACTGTGCGATTAGTTTGGATGCTGACCTTCAAGATGACGTAGATGCCATTGACCAGTTTGTTCAAAAATACCAGGAAGGCTGCGATGTGGTATACGGTGTGCGCAACAAGCGGGAAACGGATACCTTCTTTAAGCGCACCACCGCCGAGGGATTTTACAAGGTTATGAAGCTCTTGGGAGCAGACATTGTGTTCAACCATGCCGACTACCGTCTTATGAGCCGCCGAGCACTGGAAGGACTCTCCGAATACCGGGAGGTCAACCTGTTTCTGCGGGGGATTGTGCCTCTCATTGGTTACCGCAGCGATTATGTCTATTATGACCGGCACGAGCGGTTTGCTGGAGAATCCAAATATCCTCTAAAAAAGATGCTGTCTTTTGCACTAGAGGGGATTACCTCCTTTAGCGTCAAACCCTTAAAGCTGATTTCCAACCTGGGCATCCTTCTTTCCGTCCTCAGTGTGCTGGGGCTGATCTATGCCCTTATTTCCTATTTTACCCACAATGCTGTAGCAGGATGGACAGCTATTGTTTCTTCCATCTGGCTTTTAGGAGGTATTCAGCTTTTGTGTGTGGGCATGGTAGGCACCTATGTAGGAAAGATCTATAGCGAAGTAAAAGCCCGCCCCCGCTACCGCATTGAGGAACATCTCCATGACCACAAATCTTGACAGATGTTTATAAATTATTTTTGTTTAGTTCCTGTACAGAACTAAACAAAAAAGGCCGTCGATTATAATAAACTTTATGTCGAATCCGAATGCTTCGGGTTCTTCTTTTGCTGTTCAAATGGTACTGCGTATGAAGGAGATGAGTCTTTTGAACGAAACCCCCGAAAAGACCCCTATGGAAGAGATCTCTTCCCAGTCGTCCCGGTCACGCTCCAAAAAGAAGATGATCATCAGCATCTGTGCATGCTTTTTCAGCGTACTGTTTATCTTGGTAGGCTCGGTAGTCCTGTTTGTTAATGCTAGGCTCTCTACCTACCGTTATGTACCGGATGAGGAAAACACTTCTTCCGTCTCCTCCAAAAAGCCTATTGAAAGTGTGGAACAACAGGAAAACCAGTTTGTCGGTGATGCGGAAAAAGTTGACGGCATGTACCACGATGATATGGTGACCAATATCCTGCTTTTGGGCGTAGACGATTACCAGCCCAATGACCCCGGCCGCAGTGACTCCATGCTTATGGTTTCTCTGGATCGGCGGCATAAGAAGCTGAAGCTCACCTCTTTTATGCGGGATACCTACGTTTCCATTCCCGGCTATAACTACTACAAGTTGAATACCGGCTATTTTCTGGGAGGCGCCCCCTTACAGGTAAAAACCATTGAAAAAAACTTCCAGGTAGACATTGACCGGTATGTAATTATTGATTTTGAAGCTTTTCCAAAAATCATCGATGCTTTGGGCGGCATTACGGTAGAACTCTCTGCCGCTGAAGCCGAAGAGATGAACGAAAAGTCCGGTGTGACCGGCGCTACCGAAGGGGTCAACCAGCTTAATGGTGCCCAGGCCCGGTACTATTCTCGAATCCGCAACTGTAAATTTACCGATCCTGATACCGGCGATGTGTATTACGATGATTACGGCCGTATTCGCCGTCAGCAAAGGGTAATTGACATCCTCATTGCAAACTTTGAGGATGCCAGCGTAACCCAGATGCTCACCCTAGCTAATGAGATCGTCCCCTATCTGGTAAGTAATATCAGCCCCGACGAAATGGTGACGCTGGCCAAGGACTCCCTTACCTACATGAACTATTCCATGGAGACCTGCCAGATCCCCAATAATGAGCTTCATTACAGCGATACCTTGTATCCCGCGCACATTGGCGAACCTTATAGCGTACTGATTCCTGATACCTTACAGGATAATGTTCTGTATCTCAATCGATTCATTTATGAGGACTCCTTCCCGGAACTGGCTGCTTTTGAGCTGCCCAGTGAAAAGGAAACCACCACAGAAGAAACCGAAAGCACTCCGTAAATAACAAAGTAAAAAAATGCGCTGTCGATTAAACGACAGCGCATTTTTTGCTGCTACACGAATCTCCCTTTATTATCCAGCGAGGTTTGTTTTAAGAGAGTTCATCCACCTGCACCTACTGAGAGCCGTCCAAAATCACCACATTCTTGTATTCCTTCAAGCCGGGATTCTCCTGCAGCTGCTCCGCCTGGGGATTCTCATAGTCCGTATGCCAGCTTGCGGTGGCTATCGGATTTTTTAGGTATTCCTCCCACTGGTTGTCGTCTATTTTCTCTCCAATATCCGGCCCCTGATGGGCAACATACTGTCGCAGGTCGATTTTCTGGTTCTCTTCCAGTACTTCTTGTAAGAGCTGCCCCTGCCAGTACCGGCTTTTGTCTCCCGTAGTGTTGGTGTTGGCCTTTCCGTCCATTCCATAGATCGTCATGGCTTCCGCAGGCTGACCAAAGGCCTTTTCCATTTCCTGCCCTACCTTTTCCATATCCGCGTTATCGGGATAATATACCTC
>CALWIS010000231.1 GCA_944380795.1 uncultured Clostridia bacterium
GCTGCGTAAACGAGCATTATCGACCATACCTGTGATTCATTCCGTTTTTTCATCCTTTTTCCTGTCTATTTTGGCGGGAAGGGGACATTCTTCGTCACACTGTTGTACACTATGGATTTTCATGTAATCACCATAAATGCGTTTGAACCTTTCTTTTGCGTCTTTGACACCGTTTGCTATCACATAAGAGTGTAGAACAGAAGCGTTTCTTGATTTACACGAGAAACCAATGCTGTATAGTTCAAAACCGTTCTTCAGAATATAGCGGTTTAGGATTTTATCTCCTGTTGCTGGATTGCAGTGGTAGACTACATCATATCGCTCATATGGTCAGTTTCTTCATGCACACACTCCATATCTGTCTACGACGAGATTACAAACTTTATTGTAAAGATCCTCCAATGTGCCGTCGTTCACGATTAGAAAATCTGGGACTACATGATCGAGCGCAGTTTCAGACGGGTGATTCTGCTGTTCTGTAGTAAGGGGGCTTTCAAAGTTCTCCCGGCGTACCCTTAAATGAATCACATTAAACCCGGCTTGTTTCAAACCGTCGATCTCATTTGGAAATCTGCTGTCAGGAATAAGAACAAAATCCCATTCGTTTGGGAACATTGAGAGCATATCTTTGACGAAATCAACCCAATAATTGGGACGCTGCTCCCGTACAATGTCTGTCCCAACTTTCTGGAGTAGACTTCTACCATAAGCATCTTTCTCCCCATTCCATCCAAAGAAAGTTCGACATACATACTTTACCAGATCGCCGTAATGGGCAATTAGTACGGTATGTCCCATACTCTCCAACGCTGTTTTCATCATCCCAGCAGTCGTATCCTTTCCATGCTGCGCTTTACCAGAAATACAAACTACCTTCATTTACTCGACCTCGCACTCGATATCGTCAAAAATCACCGGGATTCTCGCCTTAAACTCATTCAGCAACATCGCCGCAATTTCTCTCATCTGCGGATGCGCCGCAATAGGAGTACGGATCTTGAAAAAATGCCTCCATTCACGCATGTTCATTGTGATACAAATCTCTGTCTTTGTGGAATTATTCAATACGGAGCGGGCAATCTGGGGAGATGCGCCAAGTTCAATCATACGATTGTAATGGCGCTCAGCATCACTACAGGCCATAAGCCATTCGTTGTAAATAGAAGCAACGGCCTCCGCATCAAGACTTTTCATCTTGGGATCAAGCTCCATGCCACCTTTGAGATCGATATACGTAATCTCATTCCCAAACTTATCCTTGGAATAATTGCAGTACCTCGTACTCTCCTGAGCATAGCTTGCAATACGGTGGCGCACCTCTTCATGGGAGACACCACGATCATTGATAAGGCGAACCGTGATATTGTAATGCTCAATTACAGCCTCATGCCCGCGTTTAATAATTCCAGATACAAAAGATTTGCATGAATCATCTGTAATCTTATCCTCACTCTTATAGCATGTGCGGCCAACAGCTTCGATTGTTTTCAGAATCTGATCTGAATCAATCGGCGTAATAATTTGAAAGCTTGGCTTAATTACCTTCATTACAGAACCTCCATAAATAGATTAACTAATTGCTTAAATAGCAGAAATATGTTGTAGTCCCAAGCACCTCATCGTAGTATTCATAGTATGTACCATCACCCTGCGGAAAGTTTGCCTGGAACACTACATTTTTAGGTAGAACGCTGCCATGCTCTAAGAGCTGTCTTGCGTTTTCAATAGTTCTTTCGTCTGGCGTATTATTTATCGCGCCATTCCATGTGGGAGAGTATTGGCCTTTTGCGTAGATTACATCATATAGAGTATCAGGGAACAGTTCGTGGTTCATTCTGTTTATCACAACGCTGCCAACATACAGCTGCATTTCATCAGATACCCAGCTGGCTCCCATTTCAGCAGTGATAAGACGAGCCAATAAATCTAAATCATCTTCTGTATACGGAATAGCGGGAGTATTCACATCTACACTCTCTTTCTCCACCTGCGGACTTGCCTTGGCTTTCTCAATAGCAGACTCTTTTACCTCTGCATCAGTCGCAGGAGCAGAGGCTTTATAAGAAACACAAGACAGCTGCTTTGCCTCAACCACATTTGTATCTGGCAAAACAAACGAAGTCAAAACAAAAATTGCTGAGGCCATGATCAGGCATGTTACCGTTTTGAAGATGAAATTATGTTTATGTGTCATTTCCGTTATGTCCTTTCTACGTTATGCAATCAATTCGTAATCAAGCAAGTACCAATAACCACTCCTGTTCTTCTCTAATTCTTTTGCAAACACGATATCAAACCGCTTGATTGGGGCTTTCGTATAAGTATGTGAACGGATCGTGAGACGCGCCATTTTCCCACTGCCGATAGATCTTGTTTGTACAGCATATCCCCAAATTGTATTATCCTTTTTGCTGGACAACGGGAACACATCTGTAATCAAAAGCTTGCGACGATCTTCCTTCTTGTTGGTGGTTAGATCGATATATCCCATGAGTTCAATTTGATTTTGAATCTTGCATTTCAAATCTAAGTCTGGGAGATTCAAAGCCTTAATAATGCTTTCACATTCATTTAGAAGCCCCTGCATATCTGTAATGTTATAAGCCTTTGCTTCTGTTCCGCTCTTTGTTTTGTCTGTTGCATGTTTCGATACAACCTCAATCATCTGACCGCTCAGTTTATCTTTTTGGACTTTCTTTGCTGTACCATTTTTGAAAAAAGCAAAAACAGATGTGATTTTTGAAAGCTCAACAACATTCCCAAAATCAGAGAAGAAATCAATCTTGATCAGAATGTCTCTCTGTCTGGTGTCAAGCGATGTTTCTGCATTCATCAGACTACAGACAAACGCCAAAGTCCTCTCCGGCCGGACTCATCTGATAAAACTCCCATTCGTTTTCATCGGACGCTGTGCAATTCCATCCAAGTTCCTCTGCCTTTGCAATGATTTTATCTCGAAACGCTTTCGTCATTGTTATCGCCTCCTATTATACCTACCAGTCCAAACAGTAAAATCTTAACCAATAAAATAAAAAAGCGGGGATTTCTCCCCGCTTAATCTGTATCAAGTGAATATCCTTTGTGACAAAATCCAGTTACCTCACTGATATAGTCTGAAATTTCATCGACATCTTCCATTCCATCAGGGATATCAATTTCTGTAGGTAAGAATTGCAAATCCCGCTCATCATCAACATCCCAAATTATATTGAACGCTTTCATATTGCATCCTCCTTAAATCGCATACACCAGTTCCACACCGTCACGATCTGCGAAAAACTTTTCTGCCACTGGACATGCAGTGCAAATCATAGAATTGCATTTCCCAGGGCAACGACACGCCGCCCCATTCACTCCGCAAATCTCAGGGACATCCTGTTTTGCATGAAGAATAATACGCTTGCCAGTTACCTTCTCTGCAATTAGCTGCTTGAGATATCCAACCGCATATGCTTCGTTGTCAAAAATCTGCGTGCCAACACGCCAAGCCCACGGCTTCCCATCATACATAGGCCGGCTTTCCACCTCGATCTCTTTTCCGTTGGACAGATGAATCAGATAATGCCGCTCGTCAACTTGCTCCGCATCCAGATAATTGTTGCTGGTCAAGTATAAATCCATCAGACCAAACTCTCTTTTAGACATAACCAAATCCCCTTTCAAGTGGATGTCTCAAATTTTTCTTCCTATTATACCTAACAAATGATACGGCCAAAAATTAACCAGAAAAATAAAAAAAACGACGCGGGAAAATCCGCGCCGCATGTGTTCGCTATATTATTTGTTAGAATGTTCTATCGAATCCACAAAGCTATCCACGGCTTCATCTTTCAGTATGCCGGAATAGTGTGTGTTGATAGCGATGTACTCATCCGAAAGACTTTCCCGCGTGGAGGATAAAACATCGTGCAATTCTTCCACACTTCCAGAAAATCATCCGCAGAAAATCCTTCCGACACAAAGAAGTCCACCATTGCGTCCTGTGCCGCTTTTAACGCATTTTCCGTGCTGTTATCATCCACATAGGCATACCAGGCAGAAGATTCATCCATCGCCAACTGAAACAGTTCATCGTGCTTTTCTTGTGCGTCTTTTGCCGCTGCTGCTATTTCTTCATCGGTTCCAGACTCCATAATATCATACATCGTTGTCCGTTCATTCTGTCCTGTTACCGAACAGGCGCACAGAAAACACAATAGCATAACAGACAGTAAAAGACAGTATTTTTTCACTTTCCAGCCCTCCTGTCGTGGTAGGTGATGTCACTATTCTATCACCTCCACGACGATAAATCAATCTCAAATCATTCCAAGGTTACGGAGGGCAGCACGGCCTACAGATTCAATATGTGTATCCGTGCATCCGTATTTATCATACCAGGAACACAGGGTATCCACGCCGACAAACGCCTTGAGACAGTCCCAGGCAAGCCGGTTTTCAAATACCTTATAGCGTCCGCTTGCTTTCAGCTGCGGGGCATACTCTTTAATCCTATCCAGATTCTCAGAGAAAACCGCCTGGACATTTGCAAGCTCATCCTTTAGCTTCATATTGCGCCACCTCCTGCTCATCCAGCTCTCTAATGTATTCAATTTTTGCGCCGCGAAGTTTCCAAGCCTTGATATATTCCCGGCCTTTTCTCCGCGCCTCCGTCTTATTCTTTGCGGTGCATTTCATCTCCCCGCTTCCACCGTCCAGATCGTAGATGCAGACGGCATAATGCTTTTCCTCATCCACGATTTCAAAAGACACGCCCTCGATGAAAAGCGTAGTTCCGTGGCCTGGTAGAAAAGCAGTGCGCCGGCCTTTCCATTCAGGATGAACACCCTGCACATCCGAATAAACACCTCGATACGCCTTTGGAATAGCAAGGAATTGAGACCTTGTGATTTGCTCCATGATTTATCCCTCCTATTATACATCCGCTGGTCATCGCCGCGAAGCACGCCGATCAGGCCGCGGATCACATCAGAGAGCATGGGACTGCCGATGCGGGTTTCAAAGTGAATCAGGGCATTTTCATAGTTGCCGGTTTTCATATCGGCAATGGTCTGGTCCAGTTCCGCGCCGAAGTCCTTGCCCGCTACCCGGCGGTAAGAGGTCAGGATCTTCAGCACATCCCGGTCGTTCTCCAGGTTCTGTCCAATGGTCAATGCGAACCGGGGAATCTCGCTTTCAATGAGCTTACGGCGTTTCTTGACAAAATCGAAGACGCTGTAATAGGTTGAGAACCACAGCGC
>CALWIS010000232.1 GCA_944380795.1 uncultured Clostridia bacterium
TGGCTCAAGCGCATGGGGCGTACCGAGCTGGCCTTGTGGTATGAGCAGGTAGATTTTTCTCAGACGGATGTGCTCATTATCGAGTGGACCCACGCCAACAGCGATGGCTATCAGGGGGCGGACATTCCCATTTTGATGAACAGCACTCCTCAGGAAACATTGGAATACCGCCGCAGCCGGAACCGGGACGGCGGCACAGACAGCCCCTTTGTTACCATGGTACTGGAGATCGAGCAGCGTTTGCTGGACAGCCAGGCCCATAAAGCCAAGATCATCCTCTCCAAAAAAGGGGAGCTCCTCACCTATGAACAGTACCGCCAGCTGATGGCACAGCCGTAAAGGAGGACCTTATGGAAAGAAAAAACGCACAGGCAGCGCCTATGCTCAATGCCTATCCCGACAGCGTGGGTTCCCGTTTGGGGGACATGGTGCGCTTTTTGCAGAAGCCGGAGCTTCGGGGCGTGTTCCAGTCCTTCTATGTCCTTCCCAGCCTGTTCAACACCGATTTGGACCGTGGGTTCTCCGTAGTGGATTACTCTTTGAGCGATGAGTATGCCAGCCGGGAGGATCTGAAACAACTGGAAGAACTGGGCATTGACCTGAAGCTGGACTTTATCCTGAACCATGCCTCTGTGCTCAGCCCCCAGTTTCAGGACATCCTGCAAAATGGCGATGAATCGCCGTACCGGGATTTTTTCATCGACTGGAATACCTTTTGGGCCGGTCGGGGAGAGATGACGGAGGAAGGCTACATCCAGCCCGAGTCGGAGCTGATTCAGAATATGTTTTTCCGAAAGCCGGGCCTGCCTATTCTCATGGTGCGGTTCCCCGACGGACGGGATGTGCCGTATTGGAACACCTTCTATCAGGATGTCCAGTATCAGCGTCCTACTGTCCAGCAGCTGATGAAAATTGCTGGGATTCAGTATGGAACCGCCAAGCGGCTTCACGGATACCTGTGCGGCGTGCTGGAGGAGGGAAAAAAGCCCTCTGAAATAGACTTCGGCCCCTTTGCGTCCTGTCGGGAGCCAGTCGTGCAGTGGCTGGAAAATCACAGGGAATATCTGGGGCAGATGGATTTGAATATCAAGTCCACAAAAGTGTGGGAATTTTATAACGACACCCTGTCCACCCTGGCGGAATACGGCGCTAAAATCGTTCGGCTGGATGCCTTTGCCTACGCGCCCAAAGAGCCGGGAGAGAAAAACTTCCTCAACGAACCGGGAACCTGGAATCTGCTGGAACGGATTCGCTGTTTGGCAGAGCCTAAGGGTTTACAGCTGCTGCCGGAGATTCACGCGACCTACGGGGAAAAGATCTATGAAAAGGTGGCCGAAAAGGGCTACATGACCTATGACTTTTTCCTGCCCGGACTGATTATCGATGCCTTTGAGGAACAGGATGGACGGTATCTGCGCCAGTGGGCGCAGGAGCTGACGGAGAAAAAAATCCGCACCGTCAATATGCTGGGCTGCCACGATGGGATTCCGCTGCTGGACCTGAAGGGACTAATCAGCGACGAACAGATTCAGCGGCTGATCGATACGGTGGTGGGCCGAGGCGGCTATGTGAAGAATCTCCATGGCCAGAAAAATATGTATTACCAGGTAAACGCCACCTATTACAGCGCTTTGGGCGAGGATGACCGGAAAATGCTGCTGGCAAGAGCCATTCAGCTATTTATGCCCGGAAAGCCTCAGGTGTGGTATCTGGATCTTTTTGCCGGGAAAAACGACTATGAGGCGGTTCGCCGCGCCGGCCCCGGAGGTCACAAGGAGATCAACCGCAGCAATCTGACGCTGGAACAGGCGGAGGAAAGCCTGAACCGGGAGGTCGTTCGCAAACAGCTGGAGCTGCTGCGGTTCCGCAGCAATTACCCGGCTTTCGGCTTTGATTCCCATCTGGAGGTGGGAGGGACCGGCCCCATTCTCACTCTGGAATGGAGCAACGGCGATTGCCGTGCCAAGCTGACAGCAGACCTGCAAAATTATACCTATCAGATCGACACGCAGGATTGATTCCCAAAAGTACAAGTGCCTGGAAACAGGCGTTTCCATATTTTGCTTTCATAGTATCTCTCAAAACATACCCCTCAAAGGATCTTTTTGCTCCCAAGCACGGCTTCTTTATAAGGCTTGTGCAGGTAGCCTAAAGGTCAAAGCGGCAGCAGCTGGAAGGCGGACGTCCTTTTAGCTGCTGCCGTTTTTCGTGTTTTTAAAATTTGTTTTACATCATATGTATATATTTTTATAATATGAAAATATATTGTGTGAACAGTTGTTGATTTTTGATGAAAAATAAGTTATAATACTTTTGTTGAGGCCTGCTTTTGCATGAAAGCTGGGTGCTAGAATTCGACAGAAAACGACAATGAATAGAGAGGAAGCGTTTATTATGCTCAATGTCCATGTTTCTATCAGTGAAATCGATTACGAGGCGGCTTTGGATACCATTATGCCCATCTTCCTGGAGCATATGTCCCAAAATTCCGATCATTCTTTTTTATCCACGGTGCTGTCCAAAACCAAAAACCTTTCTTCCGCAGCAGCGAAAACAGCGATAAAGGCTTTGCCCGAAAAGAGCAAAGAAGAGCTGGCGGTGGTTTGCTTCAACCACTATAAGGAAAGTATTCTCCAGATGCTCACAGAGGCTGCCGCAGAAAAGGGGATCGTCGTCAAAATGGATGACATCACCGTTACTGCCGAATCCTAAATTTTTATAGAAGACACATTTGTCCCGTCAGAAAACAGAGGGCCTATCACAGCGCGAAAATAGCGGTCCAACTCTGCGGGTGTTTGCTTTCGATGCCCCTTTACCCACCAGAGCACCATTTCCACAAAGCTGCTGGAAATATGGTTGATTAAAAAATCTTGGGGAATATGAGCGTCTGTGAGTTTGTTGTGGCTGGCAAGCTGTGATTCTACCAGCCCGTTGAGGCTGTCTTTAAAATATCGCAAAAAGATCTCGCTGCTTTCACAAGAGAGCAGCCCCAGGATGTTCTGGTGGTTTTGCTGCAGATGCTGCAGCAAATGGCAGAATACCGATTCTGGGGCGGTCTCATCGGAATATAATCCGTGGGTGTGAGGGCAGTCTATGGCGCTGCCAATGATATGGCCGAACAATTCCTCGCACAATTCTTTTAGTAAATCATCTTTGGTTTGAAAGTGTGCGTAAAAGGTAGTACGGCCTACATTGGCAGCGTCTATTATTTCCTGTACGGTGATCTTGCTATAGGGTTTTTCTGATAAAAGAGAGCGGAATGCGGAAAAAATAGCGTCCCTTGTTTTTTGCTGGCGTCTGTCCAAGCCCAGATCCCTCCTGTACAAATCTGCGAAAATGTTCTGTAACGAACACACCAAAAAAAGTATCCATTGTCATTCCGGGTGCGCTTCCGTACAATAAAAGAGAACAAAATGTTCGTTATCAAATTTATTGTACGGCAAACCCTCCTGTCTGTCAACGAAGCAGATGACACCGGGAATGCCGCACATATTGGAGGAATCTACATGATAAAAAAGGCCACCGATTTTTTAGCCGGCCTTCCCATGACCATCGTGGCAGGCGCTTTTTTGCTTTTGGATTTGATTCCCCATTTGGCAGGAGAATGGGGAGGCGATGTCATCCTCATGGATATTCTTCTTTTTGACCCTGCATGGATAACAGTGATTATCAGCGGCATCCCGCTCCTGTATCTGGCGGTATGGCGTATCATTCACAATCCCGGTATCAGCAAAATTTCCTCTGCGCTTTTGATTACCATTGCCATGTTTGCCGCCATTGCCATTGGCGATCTGTTTGCCGCGGGGGAAGTGGCTTTCATCATGGCAATCGGCGCGATTTTAGAGGAAATGACCACCAACCGGGCCCAAAAAGGCCTGAAAAAACTAATCAGCCTTGCTCCCACATAAGGGCGCAGAGTGAAAGACGGCAAAGAAGAAATGATACCTGCAGAAGAGATCCGGCAGGGGGACGTTCTCCGGATCCTGCCTGGAGAAACCATCCCCGTGGATGGAAAGATCCTGACTGGCGAAACCTCTGTCGATCAATCGATCATGACTGGGGAATCCCTGCCTGTGGATAAAGCAGCGGGGGAGGATGTTTTCTGTGGAACCATCAACTGTTTCGGCTCCATTGATATTGCAGCTACAAAAGTGGGGGAGGATAGTTCCCTGCAAAAGCTCATCGGCATGGTACGGGACGCCGAGAGCAAGCAAGCTCCTATGCAGAGGATCGCAGACCGGGCGGCAAGCTGGCTGGTGCCCGTTGCACTGCTGATTGCCATAGCCTCTTATTTCTTTTCCAAAAATATCGTTACGGCTGTAACCGTGCTGGTGGTTTTCTGCCCATGTGCCTTGGTGCTGGCCACTCCTACCGCTATTATGGCGGCAATCGGTCAGGCTACCAAGCATGGCCTTATCATCAAGTCGGGGGAAGCCCTTGAGAAAATGGGAAAAGTGGATACCATCGCCTTTGATAAGACTGGCACCCTCACCTATGGCCGTCTGGACGTCAGTGATATTCTTCCCTTTGAGGAAACGCTGGAGCCAGAATCACTGCTGTCCTTGGCTGCCTCGGCAGAAACAAAGAGCGAACACCTGTTGGGAAAAGCCATTGTTGCCTGTGCTCAAAAAAAGGGGCTTACGTTACAGGAGCCTATGAATTTTAAAATGATTGCCGGTAAAGGGATCTGTGCCCAAGTTTCGGGGAGAAAGCTGTGGTGCGGCAATGAAAAGTTCCTCAAAGACAATCACATTGCCATTGACAGCGCCATCCAGTCAAAATTGGCGGGCCTGCGCACACAGGGAAAGGCCTCTGTTTTGGTGGCAGACAGCAAGCAATGTATCGGTGTGATCGCTCTATCCGACGTGCTGCGCCCGGAAGCTAAGGGGATAGTTACGCGGCTGCACTCCATGCATACTCAAACCGTGCTTTTGACTGGCGACCACAAAAAAACAGCCCATTACTTTGCGGAACAGGTGGGAATATCGGAGGTCCGGGCAGAACTGCTGCCGGAAGAAAAAGTGCAAGGGGTCCAAGCGTTACAACAAGAGGGACATACGGTTTGTATGATTGGAGACGGGGTGAACGATGCGCCGGCTCTGAAAACAGCCGATGTGAGCGTAGCCATGGGGAACATGGGAAGCGATATTGCGGTAGAAGCGGCAGACATTGCGCTGATGGGCGATGACATTTCCAAGATTCCCTATCTAAAGCGTTTGTCAAAAGCTACGGTCGCCACCATAAAATGCAGCATAACCTTATCCATGTGCATCAATTTTGCGGCCATCGTGCTCTCTTTGTTGGGGATGCTGAATCCTACCACAGGCGCGCTGGTGCATAATGCTGGTTCCTGTTTTGTGGTTCTTATTGCAGCGCTCTTGTACGATAGAAAATTTGAGTAATAAGGCAGGGGCACCTGCTGCGTAAAGACAAAACGCAGTTCTCACGAAAGTGAGAGCTGTGTTTTTTGCTTTTGAGAAAATATGATGCATCTCAAGGGGGAAGAGAAAGCCCTCCAAAAGGAGAGCCCCGAACACGGCTTGCGCGTCGGGGCTCTTAAATGTTGTGGGAAGATTTTAACGGCTTTCCCTTTTTCTCTTTATGGCTGCTACTGCCAGGAAGCAGCCGGAGAGCAGTAAGAAGGTGGTCCAAAGCGCCACATGGTTGCTGTTGCCGGTTTCGGGATCTGGGGTGTTCCCCGTAGGTTTGTAATCCGGATCAACGGCAGCGCATACCGTGCATTTGCCGTTCTGGTAATCGTGGGCAAGTTTGGGAATGACCTTGCCTTTTTCAAGGGTCTCGCCACAAACAGTGCAAACTTGGTCGCCGGTATAGCCTTCTTCTGTGCAGGTAGCCTTCTTGGCGTTGATCTTGGTGAGGTCATGGCCAGTGGCAGGGAGGATGGTTTCCTCCAAGGTGATTTCCTCTTTGGCGCTTGCGTCACGGAAGTATTTTCCGCAATCCGCGCAATACCAGTACCCGATGTTGCCATCTTCGGTGCAGGTGGGTTCCTTGGCTTTTGTCCAAGTCAGGTTATGGCTGGTAACAGGGAGGATGGTTTCCTCTAAGGTGATTTCCTCTTTGGCGTTTTTGTCGCGGAAGTATTTTCCGCAGCTCTCACAGTACCAATATTCAATATTACCGGCCTCGGTGGAAGTGGGTTCCTTGGCCTCTACCTTGGTCAGGTCGTGGCTAGTGGCGGGAAGAATGGTTTCCTCCAAGGTGATTTCCTCTTTGGCGCTTGCGTCACGGAAGTATTTTCCGCAATCCGCGCAATACCAGTACCCGATATTGCCCTCTTCGGTGCAGGTGGGTTCCTTGGCTTTTGTCCAAGTCAGGTTATGGCTGGTAGCAGGGAGGATGGTTTCCTCTAAGGTGATTTCTTCTTTAGCGCTTGCGTCACGGAAGTATTTTCCGCAGTTCTCACAGTACCAGTATTCAATATTACCGGCCTCGGTGGAAGTGGGTGCCTTGGCTTCTACTGCTGTTAAATCATGATGGCTCGGATCAGTTTTCCCATACTTCTGGCCGCAAACCTCGCAGACAGCCTGTTCTGTACAGGTGGCTTCACCGCCAGAGTGTGTGCCGTATCCATTCATCTGTGTGGGATCGGTCAACAAGCAGTTTGCTGTTTCACACTGGTGCCAGTGATGGGTACCGTTGGTCGTCCAGGTGTTGGACCAGTTGTGTACATGAATCAAGAGAGTGTAGGTTTGGACGTTGGAGCCGTCCTCAGAGGTGACGACAAAAGTCCAGGTAGCGCCGTTACTTCTCTTTCAAGGTGGGACTGGGCACCCATCATTTTTAGATCCTCCTTTTTTTGGCTAATATCATCATTACGGTAACGGCCGCAATAGACGCTGAGTACATGCAAAATAAAGAATCATATAAAAAAATCCATTTACCCAATAGAATAAATAAAGTTCCACAAATTACCATTCCACGAACAATATTTCGGTTTTTGCGAACGATCCGTTCTGAAACAGGATGGTGTGGGTTTGAAATGGGTGA
>CALWIS010000233.1 GCA_944380795.1 uncultured Clostridia bacterium
ACCTTCCGCGGCGTCAACGCTCGGGACGCCTGGTTCCCCTTTGATAAAGTGGATTTGCGCCGTTGGGGGGATTTTTGCCGGAGAACTCAGAGCGTGCTTCTTGTGAAAATGCACCCCTTTGTCCCGCAAAAGGTGGAGATTCCGGCGGAATATGCCGACTGCATTTTTGACGCAGCAGATCTGCGAGAGGTCAACGACCTGTTATTTATCGTGGACGTGCTGGTCACCGATTATTCTTCCATTATTTACGAGTTTTCTCTGTTGCGCCGTCCTATGTATTTTTATGCCTTCGACCAGAAAATGTACGAAGCCAGCCGGGACTTTTACGAACCCTTTGACCAGATTATCCCCGGCAAGGCCATTAAGACTTTTGATGGGCTGATGGAGGCGCTGGAAAAAGAAAACTTCGACTATGACGAGCTGGACCGGTTTGTAGAAAAGAATTTTGCCTGCCCCGATGGAAAGGCTACCGACCGGTTCATTGACGAGCTGATTCTCTCCTGAGCCAACAACCAATTAGCGAGATTCACAAAGCACAGAAAAAATATTATAAATTTAAGATAAAAAGATTGATTTTTTCATCAACTTTTTGTATTATATTTGTGTAAAATCCTTTAGAGTTGTTAGGGAGGAATCATGGATGGATCATTTGCTGTATGGAGTGGCTTATTACGATGAATATATGCCTTATAATCGTCTGGATGAAGATATGCAGATGATGAAGGAGGCGGGCATCAATACTATCCGGATTGCGGAATCCACTTGGAGCAGCGAGGAGCCGGAAGAGGGCCGGTTTGATTTTACCCACGTAGAGCGTGTTCTGCGGGCAGCAGAAAAGCATGGCCTTCATGTGATCGTAGGCACCCCCACCTATGCAGTGCCGCCATGGCTGGCAAAGCTGCACCCCGAGGTGTTGGCCATTACCAAAGATGGCCCCGGTATTTATGGGGCCCGGCAGATCATGGACATCACCAGCCCAGCGTATCTGTTTTATGCAGAGCGGGTCATCCGCAAGCTGATGGAGGTGGTGCAGCAGTATTCCTGTGTCATCGGTTTCCAACTGGATAATGAGACCAAACATTACGACACCGCCGGACCCAGCGTGCAGAACCGTTTTGTCCGGTATCTGCGGGATAAATTTGGAACCACCCAGACCATGAACCGTGCCTTTGGGCTGAACTACTGGAGCAACCGGGTGGATAGCTGGGAGAATTTCCCCGATGTCCGGGGCACCATCAACGGCAGCTTGGCAGCGGAGTTTGAAAAATTCCAGCGGATGCTGGTAACGGAATTCCTGCAATGGCAGGCAGATATTGTGGAGGAATACCGGCGGGAAGATCAGTTTGTCACCCAAAATTTCGATTTTGACTGGAAGGGCCATTCCTATGGCGTTCAGCCCCGAGTGGACCATTGGGAGGCGAGCCGCTGTCTGACTATTGCCGGGGTGGACATCTATCATCCTTCCCAGTCGCACCTCACCGGCAAGGAGATCGCATTTGGCGGGGATATGGTTCGTTCCCTGATGAATGGAAACTATCTGCTGCTGGAAACCGAGGCCCAGGGCTTTCCCCAGTGGCTCCCTTATCCGGGGCAGCTGCGGCTGCAAGCCTTCAGCCATTTGGCAAGCGGTGCGGATTCGGTGATGTATTGGCACTGGCATTCCCTGCACAACGCCTGCGAGACCTATTGGAAGGGGCTTTTGAGCCACGATTTTCTCCCCAATGAGACATATCTGGAGGCAAAGACTATCGGCGCGGATTTCCGCCGCCTGAGCCCCCGTCTGGTCCACCTGCAAAAGGAGGCCAAGGTGGCGATCCTGGTAAGCAACGAGGCCCTCACCGCCATGAAATACTTCCCTCTGCCGGAGGGGATATCCTATAACGATGTGGTGCGTTGGCTCTATGATGCTCTCTATGAAATGAACGTGGAGTGCGACTTCCTGTATCCCCAGTCGGAGGACTTTGATAAATACCAGATGATTTTGGTGCCTGCCCTGTATGCGGCCCCGGAGGAGCTGCTGGAGCGGCTGGATCAATATGTGGAAAACGGAGGCCATCTGGTGGCCACTTTTAAAACCGGTTTCTGCAACGAGATGGTAAAGGTATATCACGATCGCCAGCCCCATTTGCTTTGGGAATGTCTGGGCGTAAGTTATAGCCAGTTTACCGTGCCGGAAGATACCTATCTTTCCGGGGATACCTTCCCTTTGAGCCGGGAGGAGCGGGCCCTTTCCTGTTGGATGGAACTGGCCATCCCTGCCGGGGCCAGAGTGTTGGCCTGGTACGAACATCCGGCGTGGGGAAAATACGCGGCTGTCACAGAACACGTCTACGGCAAGGGCATGGCCACCTATATTGCGTCCATGACCACGCCCCAAGCGCTAAAGGCTATTTTGCGCCGGGCACTGGAGCACGCCGACCTGTGGGATGTGGAACAGCAGGTTTCCTTCCCGGTGATTTTCCGCCAGGGAATCAACCAAGCTGGGGAAAAGATCGTATACTGCCTCCACTATTCCGGGGAAGAGCGGCAGCAAACCTGGCTGCATGAGGACGGGGTAGAGCTGCTTTCCGGCAAGGCCGTGCATCAGGGGGAGCAGTTGACGCTGAAACCCTGGGATGTTAAGATTGTGGCTATTCCCGCTAAATAAGTAGGATTTAATTGGCAAAAGAGAAAGGAGCCGGTTTATGAAGGCGCATATCCATCCGGAAAAGGAGGTATTCCTCCTCTATAAGCTGGGGGAGGAGTCGGAAAAAGGGCAAAAACTGCGGCAGGCGCTGTCCCAGATGAATATTGAAGCCGTCACGGTTACTGACGATATGCTCTTGGAGAGCGTGGGCTTCTGCGCCCATATGGAGGGCTTTGCTTCCTGTGGCAAATCGTATGATGGCGAGCCCCTGCCCTATGAGATGCTGGTGATGAAGATCGCCTCTCGTTCCCGGCTGAACCAGGTTCTTTCTCAGCTGCAAAAAGAGGGCCTTCGGGTGGAGCGGAAAGCCGTCATCACTCCCACCAACCGGGAATGGCCCTTCCGCCAGCTCTATGAAGAGGTCTGCAAGGAGCATGAATTTATGAATCAGGGGAAAGCCCCACAGTAATGGAGAGTTCCCCCGAAATGAAACCGTAAAAAACCCCGCCCTGTGCCATAAAATGGAAACAGGGCGGGGTTTCTTGCAATTCTAATTTTATTTGTGATATTTCTCGACGATGTCCAGCACTGCGTCGATGACGTACTGCACTTCTTCGTCGGTCATGGAGGGGTACAGGGGCAGGGAGATGATGCGGTCGAAGTGCTTTTCTGCCTGGGGAAAGTCCCCTTCCTGGTAGCCATAGCGGTTGCGATAGGCGCTCATAAAGTGTACCGGAATAAAGTGGACGCTGGTGCCCACATTCCGCTCGTTTAACTCCACAATAAACTGGTCGCGGTCAATGGTCAGCAGTTCCGGACGGATGCGCAGAACATACAGGTGCCAGCAATGGGTGGCGTACTCCGGCACCTCCGGCATATCCAAGGCGTCTACCTTGGTAAAGACCTCCTGAAAGCGTTTGGCGATTTCCAGCCGACGGGTCTGCATTTCTTCCAGCCTGTCCAGCTGGCGGAGGCCCAGAGCGGCCTGCAAATCAAACATACTGTACTTAAAGCCGGGTTCCACAATGTCGTATCTCCAGCTCCCGCCCTTGGCATAGCGGTTCCAGGCGTTGCGGCTCATACCATGGCTGGTGAGGATCCGTGCCCGCTCGGCGATGTCATCCTGGTCGGTAACCAGCATACCGCCTTCGCCGGTGCACAGGTTCTTGGTGGCGTAAAAGCTGTAGGAGGCGGTGCCGCGAAGCTGATTGCCGATGAGACGCCCTTTGTAGCGGCTCCACAGCGCATGGGCAGCGTCCTCCGAAACAAACAGCCCGTGGCGGTCGGCAATGTCATAGATGCGGTCCAGGTCGCACACCTGGCCGCTGTAGTGCACCGGCACAATGGCCTTGGTGCGAGGGGTGATCTTTTTCTCGATCTCATCCGGGTCGATACAGCCGGTGCGGTAATCAATGTCGGCAAAAACGGGGGTAGCGCCGGTGTGGATGATGGTACTGGCAGTAGAGGCAAAGGTCATGGGGGTGGTGATAACCTCATCCCCAGGGCCGATATCTTGGGAGAGAAGGGCCACATGCAGGGCGGCCGTGCAGGAATTTACGGCAACTGCGTGTTTGGCTCCCAGATATTCGGCAAAGCGCTTTTCAAACTCAATGGTGCGGGGACCTTTGGCCAGCCACTTGGAGCGCAGGGTTTCCATCACCTCATTGGTCTCCGCTTCCGTAATGTCGGGAAGATTATAGGGGATGAAGGTATCTCTTTTGCAAAATTCGCTCATAGAGTCAACAAACCTTTCATATAGATACTCATAGAAATTGCTTTGCGTATTGTAAAGATAAATTTACTATACTCTGAATTTGTGAACACAACGTGAATAAAAGGGAGGGGGATATGTCAAAAATGTTGAATTTCGTTAGCATGTTGTGTAAATCGCTCATGGTTTTCCTATAAAAAATATAAAATTCATGAAATTTTATTGACAGGAATCGACACATCTGATAAGATGTATTTGCTATTACAGCAATTTAGATTGTAAAAGTGCTGTAACTTTATGGCTTTAAGGAATCAAAAGATATTTCCTTAAAAGCTCGAATCATGAAAGGGGTATATGTTTATGAAACAAAGAAGCATCCCGGTTTGCATCATCCTGTCTCTCGTCACTTGCGGACTCTATTCCTTGTATTGGATGGTCGTGATGACAGATGATGTCAACCGCCTATCCGGCCGTCAGCGTCCTTCCGGTGGCACAGCACTGCTGTTGACCATTGTTACCTGCGGTATTTACGGAATCTACTGGGCATACCAGATGGGTGAAGCACTGTACAACGCTAAGGCACAGCGCGGCATCCCTGGCAGCAGCAATGGTGTGCTGTACCTGATCCTGGAAATCGTGTTTGCTATCGCAGGCTGGTGCCTGATGCAGGATGAGATCAACAAGCTCATTGTTGCAAGCGGCAACGGGAACTATGGCAACGGCACCTATTGATTCCCGTATACGATTCAAAAAACTGTTGATAAAAGCTGCCCTGATCTGCGGTGTCGGATTGGGGTATGCTTTTTTTTCTTCGGTTTTTCATTGGGGGATTCCCTGCCCCATCCATGCTGTTACCGGCTTGTATTGCCCGGGGTGCGGAGTATCGCGGATGTGTTTGGCGCTGCTCCGGCTGGATGTTGCCGAGGCACTGCGGTGGAACATAGGGGTTATGGCGGCGCTGCCTTTTGCCGCGGTTGTGTTTCTTTGCCAGGCAGTAAGGTATGTACGTACGGGGAATGCCAAGCTGCAAAAATGGCAGGATGTGATGCTGCTGATAATAATCGGCTGGCTGCTGGTGTTTACGGTGCTGCGGAACCTTCCCTGGTTTTCATTTTTGGCGCCGGGTGGAATGTAACAGAGGAGGATACCATGAAGTATCAGGAAGTGTGTCGGGGAATCTTTCAAAAAAGGCCCAACCGGTTTATCGCAGAGGTGGAACTGGAGGGGCGGCGGGAAATCTGCCATGTGAAGAATACAGGTCGGTGCCGGGAGCTTTTGGTTCCCGGCGTTGTGGTTTATCTGGAAAAAAGTCAAAATCCGGCCCGGAAAACTGGATATTCCCTGATTGCGGTGGAAAAAGGGGATTTGCTCATCAATATGGATTCCCAGGCCCCCAACCGCGCGGCAGGGGAGTGGCTGGCCCGGGGCGGGATGGGGTTTGTGCCAAAAGAGCTGCGGCCGGAGTATACCTGGGGCAGCTCCCGGTTCGATTTTTACTGCGACGATGGGGAAAACCGCCATTTGATCGAGGTAAAGGGCGTTACGCTGGAGGAACAGGGCGTGGTACGGTTTCCCGACGCCCCCACGGCTCGGGGAGCGCGCCATGTGCGGGAGCTGTGCCAAAGCGTCCGAGAAGGATATCGGGCCCATCTGCTGTTTGTGGTACAAATGGAGCGGGCTTCGATGTTCCTTCCCAACCGGGCCACCGACCCGGATTTTGCCCAGGCTTTAGAAGAAGCGGAGCAGTGCGGGGTGGATATTCGGGCGGTTTGCTGCCATGTTACCCCTAACAGTATGGAAATCCGCGGCGATATTCCGGTACATGTCCAGGAATAAACCGGTGCTTTTGGGAAACACTGTTTACCAGTGTTTTTTAGAAAGGCGTGGTGCGGTTTGAAGCGGGAAAGACGGGTGGTAGCCCTTTTTACCATTATGATGTGCGGTTTAATGGCCGGGCTGGGAGGGGTGGCCACGGCTTCCTTTCATGGGGAAGAACTGGCTCAGGCAGCGGCAAGGCAAAGCTCCTATGAGTTGACCGTGACCCGCTCCCGGGGGGATTTTTACGACTGCACTGGCCAGAAGCTCACCAACCGGGGGCAAAAGACTTTGGCGGCTGTGGCCCCCACCATTGAGGCGGCGGCTTCCATGAACCAGATTGCCCATGGGGAATACCGGGAGACGGTGGGGGCGGCCCTTTCCAACGGTACCCCCTTTTTGGCCTCCGTGCCCTTGGGGACAGAATCCTCAGACGGCATTGACGTGTTCACCATTCCCCAGCGGTACGAGGAGGAACAGCTGGCATCCAACCTCATCGGCTATGTGGATGGCTCCGGCGCCGGGGCGGCAGGCCTAGAGAGGGCGTTTGATTCCGTCCTCAGCCAGGAGGGGAGCCTTACTGTCACCTATTCGGTGGATGCGGTGAACCGGGTGATGGACGCTTCCTCCCGAGAAATCTCCGATACCCGCCAGGAGGCGGAGCTGGGAGTGGTGCTCACCTTGGATAGGCGAATCCAGCAGGTGGCGGAGGATGCCTGCCAGGATGTGCTGGAAAAGGGGGCCGTGGTGGTGATGGATGTGCAGACGGGAGAGATTCGGGCGCTGGTGAGCCTTCCTTCCCTTCATCCCAACAACCTGGCCGCCGACATGGAAAACGAGGATTCTCCCCTGATTAACAAGGCATTTTCCGCTTACAGCGCAGGCTCCATTTTTAAACTGGTCTCCGCCTCGGCGGCGCTGGAATCGGGACTTTCCCCGGAATACGAATACACCTGTACCGGCAGCATCCAGGTGCAGGGGCAGGGGTTTAAGTGCTTTAACGGCATTGCCCACGGGACCGTTACCATGGAGGATGCCATTGCCCAGTCCTGCAATGGCTATTTTGTCAGCTTGATGCAGCAGGTGCCCCAGGCAGATTTTTTGGCCATGGCCAAAAGCTTAGGCTTTGGTGTTTCGTGTGTGTTCGCCGACGGCCTTGCCAGTGATGCCGGAGTGCTGCCTTCGGAAAACGCCCTGCAATCGTTAAAGGCCCTGGCTAATTTTTCCTTTGGGCAGGGGGAGCTCACCGTCACACCGGTGCAGGTGGCGGCTATGACAGCGGCCATCGCCAATGGAGGGACCTACCGGGAGCCTTCCTTAGTAACTGGCATTCAAAATCAGAAAACCGGCGTTTATGAGTGGCGGCAGCCGGCAGGCACTAAAAAGCAGGCTATGTCGGAGGAAACCGCCGCCCAGCTTCGCAGCTTTATGGAAAAGGCGGCAGCGGAGGGCACAGCGGCTTCCGGTCAGCCGGAAACGGTGACAGTGGGGGCTAAGACCGGCACCGCACAAACCGGCCAGTATTCCGGGGACACCGAGCTGGTGCATCTGTGGTACACCGGTTATTTTCCGGCAGAATCCCCCAAATATGCGGTGACGGTGCTCCGGGCCGACAGCGACGCCAATACCAAGGAATGCGCCCAAGTGTTTCGTACTATCGCGAAGGAACTGGAGTCCCAGGGATTTTTGGGATAGCAAAGAAATTCGCAAAGAAACGGGAAAACAGTTGACTTCTCTTTTTCTCTGGTGTAGGATAAAAACAGATTGCGGCCTGTGAAATAGGCTGGAAAATGTAATCGTTTTCATCCAAAAGGAGGAGTCTTTGTGAAAATGAAGCAGATCGAGATCGGTACCTGTATCCCGGGCACCATGGCGGAGAAATGGATCCCCCACATGGTGAATGCCGGATTTGAATGTGTTGCCATCAATTTCCATATGTCCTTGGAGGGGACCGACCTGAAAAAGCTGGCGGAAAAGGTCCATGGACTGTTGGACGGTACCGGTGTACGGGTGGCTACACTGGGTTATTACTGCAACGCCATTGAGAACCCCGAGCACTGGGAGACCTTGCGCCATGTGGTGGAAATGGCCCCCCTGTTCGGCGCTCCCATGGTGAGCACCTTTGCAGGTGCCTACGAGGGAAAATCCGTGGAAGACGCCATGCCTAAATTTAAAGAGGTATTTACCGATATCTCCAAGCGGGCCGCGGATAAGGGCCTGAAGGTGGCCATTGAAAACTGCCCCATGGGCGGAACCTGGCAGCACTGCACCTGCAATATCGGCTTTAACCCCAAGGCGTGGGAAATGATGTTCAACGAGGTCCCGGCAGAAAACCTGGGCCTGGAATGGGAGCCCGGCCATCAGATCATCCAGCTCATCGACCCGGTGGCACAGCTGCGCCAGTGGGTGTGGAAGATCATCCACATGCACGGCAAGGATGCTTCGGTGGATATGGAAGCCGTGCGCCGTTTGGGTGTGTTCGGCGCCCATGAGTTTGCCCCCCAGCGCACTCCCGGTTTTGGTGACACCAACTGGCGGGATATTTTCTCCATTCTGCATCAGGGCGGCTATGAAAGCGATATTTGTGTGGAAGGGTATCACGACCCGGTATACAGCGGCGAGTGGGAGATGACAGCCCAGCTCCATTCTCTGCATTATTTAAAGTGGTGCCGCGGCGGGGATTTCACCCCCAATCCTTGGGAGGAATAAAACAATGGACGGACAGTATCGGAAAATCGAAATCAATGAATTTGTAGCCGGTGGCAAGGGGCAGGTAGTCCTTCGCCACATCCTCAACGAAGGGGAGCTTAACGGAAAATGCCGCATGTATGCGGAGGTAACCCTTGCTCCCGGATGTTCCATTGGGGAGCACCCGCATCACGGGGAAACAGAGGCCTACTACATCCTGCACGGCACGGGAACCTATTCCGACAATGGGGAAAAACGCCCGGTACAGCCGGGGGATATTACCTTCTGCGCCGATGGGAACACCCACGGATTGGAAAATACCGGCACGGAAGATTTGGTATTTATGGCGTTGATTATCAACGGATAAGATCAAGAACAGAAAACGGCGGAGGCTCTTTGGGGTTCTCCGCCTTTTTTGCAGAGATGGAGGAAACGCTATGTCCGAAAAAAGCCCGAAAATTCAGGGCGCTGTGTTTGATGTAGATGGTACTCTGCTGGATTCCATGTATGTGTGGAAGGATGTGGGGGACCGGTACCTTCGAAGGAAAGGGGTGATCCCTCGACCGGACATGGAGGAGCGGGTGCGCACGATGAGTATGCCCCAGGTGGCGGAATACTGCCGTCGGGAATATGGCCTTACCGAAGATCCCCAGCAGATCATAGATGAGATCAATGGAATGGTACTGCAAAGCTATAGGGAAGAGGTGCAGCCTAAAAATGGGGTGCCGGAGCTTTTGGATGCCCTAAAGGCCCGGGGGATCAAATTGGCAGTAGCCACTGCCAGCGATCGGTGTCTCATCGAAACCGCCTTGGAGCGGACCGGACTTCTGCCCCGGTTTGATGTGTTCCTAACCTGTACCGAGGTGGGGGAGGGCAAGGATTCCCCCGCTATCTTTCGTAAAGCCGCAGAGCTTTTGGGGAGCTTACCGGAGGAGACGGTGATTTTTGAAGATTCCCTATATGCTATGAAAACCGCAAAAGCCGCCGGGTTCCGGGTGGCGGCGGTTGCCGACGACAGCGCCGCCCACGAGGAGCAGGAAATTCGCAAAACGGCGGATTGGTTCGTAGAGGAGCCCTTGCAATGGTTGGCAGCGCTGTTCCCAGAGAATCGGGAAAATTACTATTAAATATAGACAGGAATTTAACTTGATTTACGTCATTTTCTATAGATTCCTATGATTACCGCAGAATTCGCCTTTTTTTTCGCTGGAAGAATTGTTGAAACGAAAAAAATGTGATACAATATAGGGCGATATTTTTTTACCTTACAGAGAGGTTTATAGAAAAATACCGGAAGAAAGGCATGGGTGGATTATGAAGAGAGAAGATATTCACAAGGTACTAATCATTGGTTCCGGTCCGATCGTCATCGGTCAGGCGTGCGAGTTCGACTATTCCGGCGCGCAGGCGTGCAAGGT
>CALWIS010000234.1 GCA_944380795.1 uncultured Clostridia bacterium
AGGTTTAGCACTCGAGGATAATGAGTGCTAAACCTCTTAACTTGTATTATAAATTCTCTAAGGAGGAATTTTCAATGACTATCAAACCCCTTGCAGACCGCGTTCTCATTAAGATGCAGGAAGCTGAAGAAACCACCAAGAGCGGTATCGTGCTGGCCAGCTCCGCCCAGGAGAAGCCCCAGATCGCTGAAGTTGTCGCGGTAGGCCCCGGCGGCATGGTGGACGGCAAGGAAGTCACCATGTTCCTGAAGGTGGGCGATAAGGTCATCACCAGCAAGTACTCCGGCACCGAAGTGAAGGTGGACGGCGAGGAATACACCATTGTCCGGCAGTCCGACGTGCTGGCAGTTGTGGAATAAAAAGAAAGACACCGGGAGAACCCGCATCGCAGTTTTTCATTGATTGATTGGAGGATATGCAATTATGGCTAAGCAGATTATTTATGGCGAGGACGCCAGAAAAGCACTGAAGAGCGGCATTGACCAGCTGGCCAACACCGTAAAGATCACCCTGGGCCCCAAGGGCCGCAATGTGGTGCTGGATAAGAAGTTCGGCGCTCCCCTCATCACCAACGACGGCGTGACCATTGCTAAGGAAGTAGAACTGGACGATCCCTTTGAGAATATGGGCGCACAGCTGGTAAAGAAAGTTGCTACCAAGACCAACGATGTGGCTGGCGACGGCACCACCACCGCTACCCTGCTGGCACAGGCTCTCATTCAGGAAGGCATGAAGAACGTCACCTCCGGTGCTAACCCCATGGTGGTGAAGAGCGGTATCCAGAAGGCTGTTAACGCTGCTGTGGGATCCCTGCGCAGCCACTCCAAGGCTGTGGACGGCACCGCTGATATTGCCCGTGTTGCTACCGTTTCTTCCGCCAGCGAGTTCATCGGCAACCTGATTGCCGAGGCAATGGAGAAGGTTACCGCCGACGGCGTTATCACCGTGGAAGAGTCCAAGACCGCTGAGACCTATTCCGAGGTCGTGGAAGGCATGATGTTCGACCGTGGCTATATCACCCCCTATATGGCTACCGATACCGACAAGATGGAAGCTGTTATGGACGACGCTTACATCCTGATTACCGATAAGAAGATCTCCAACATCCAGGAAATCCTGCCCCTGCTGGAGAAGATCGTACAGTCCGGCAAGAAGCTGGTTATCATCGCAGAGGACGTAGAGGGCGAGGCTCTCACCACCCTGATCCTCAACAAGCTGCGCGGCACCTTTAACTGTGTTGCTGTCAAGGCTCCCGGCTTCGGCGACCGCCGCAAGGAGATGCTCCAGGATATCGCTGTTCTCACCGGCGGCCAGGTCATCACCTCCGATCTGGGTCTGGAACTGAAGGATGCCGATATTTACCAGCTGGGCCGTGCCCGTCAGGTAAAGGTAGACAAGGAGAACACCATTATCGTTGGCGGTATGGGCGACTCCGAGGCTATCAAGTCCCGCGTGAACCAGATTCGTGGCCAGATCGAGACCACCACTTCCGACTTTGACCGTGAGAAGCTCCAGGAGCGTCTGGCTAAGCTGGCCGGCGGCGTAGCCGTTATCAAGGTTGGCGCTGCTACCGAAGTGGAGATGAAGGAGCAGAAGCTGCGCATTGAGGATGCTCTGGCTGCTACCAAGGCTGCTGTGGAGGAAGGCATCGTTGCCGGCGGCGGCGTGGCCCTCATCAACACCCTGAATGACGTTGCCAAGCTGCTGGACGAGGTTTCCGGCGACGAGCGCACCGGTGTGCAGATCGTGCTGAAGGCTCTGGAGGAGCCCGTACGCCAGATCGCTGCTAACGCTGGTCTGGAAGGTTCTGTCATTGTTGCTAACATCAAGGCCTCCGATAAGATCGGCTATGGCTTCAACGCTGCTACCGAGGAGTACGGCGATATGATCAGCTTTGGTGTGGTTGACCCCACCAAGGTGACCCGTTCCGCTCTGCAGAACGCTGCTTCTGTGGCTGCTATGGTGCTCACCACCGAGAGCCTGGTTGCCGACAAGAAGGAGCCTGCTCCCGCTGCTCCCGCAATGCCTGCTGACGGCGGCATGGGCGGTATGTACTAATCCCCCTAAAGAGAATATAAAAAGGCAGATGCTGTTCATTGGGCAGCATCTGCCTTTTGTTTTTATTCAATTTATTTGGAGTCAGTCAGGATTCCAAGGCGTGTCGAAATCCTGTAGTGCCTGTTCGGGTACGGGAAAGAAAAAGGTAAAATCCTCTTTGCCTGTAAGAATGCTGCGTCCGCCTTCGTCTCCTGTAAGAAGAAGGAGACGGCTGTGGGCGCAGGGCGGGAAGATAGCCGGGCTTCCTTTGCGATTTTGGCAGCAGACCCTTCCATAGGGCTTGCCGCTTTTTTGAAAGGCAGCGAGAAAGGCGGTGAGATGCTCCCCGGTAAAATAGGGTTGGTCGCAGACAAAAAAGCACAAAAAGGCGTCTGGACGGCTAGCCCGTACCCCCGCTCGGATGGAAGCTGCCACCCCTTCGTCAGGGGGCGGCGCTTCTACCGGATAAAATCCATGGCTGCGAGCCGCTTGGGAGATCTCCTCGCTCCGGGTGACTACCCGTACCGGATGGGATTTGATTTCCGCAAGGGTTTCCAGGGCGTATTGGTACAGGGGCTTTCCCCGAAAGTCCGCGGTGAGCTTTTCGCCCCCAAATCGGCGGGAGGCGCCGCCTGCCAATAAGATAATATCGATTTTCAGGGGAAACGCCTCCTTTTTGTTTTAGTCCCTTTTCTCCATGGCAAAGAAAATATCTTCGCTGCGCACCGGCAAGGTGTCAAAGAAACAACCGGTGGCATTATACAATGCGTTCATGATGGCCGGGGCCGGGGTATTGATGACCAGCTCACCAATGGATTTGGCGCCAAAGGGGCCAGTGGGCTCGTAGCTGCTTTCAAACTCAATGCGAATCTTGCCCACATCCAGGCGGCTGGGAATTTTGTATTGCAGGAAGGAGCGGTTTTCCATTTTACCGCTGTGGCTGTACTGCACATCCTCATATAGCGCCATACCGATGCCCTGGACGATGCCGCCTTCCGTCTGCACTCGCGCCAGGTTGGTGTTGATGACTGTACCGCAGTCCACCGCGCCCACATAGTCCACCACTTCCACCTTGCCGGTTTCCGGGTCTAGGTCGATCTCTGCCATGCCTACCATAAAGGGCGGCGGGGAGATGGGGGAGGAGTGGGATTCACTGGCGGAGAGACAGCGATTGTGTCCCTCATAGCTGGCATAGCCGATTTTTTCCAGAGAGATTTCTTTTTCGGTGCCGGGGACGAACACCCGCTTGCCGTCAAATTCCGCGCTTTCTTCCGGTACTTGCAGCATGGAAGCGCCTGCCTTGCGGATTTTTTCCCGCAGCACCTGGCAGGTCTTGACCACTGCCATACCGGTGACATAGGTGGTGGAGGAAGCATAGGAGCCGGTATCGTAGGGGGAGAAATCGGTGTCCACGCCCCGCACGGCAATGCGGTCCAGATCGCAGTCCAAACAATCCGCCGCCATCTGGGAAAGGATGGTGTCGCAGCCGGTGCCCATATCGGTGCAGCCCACCAGCAGGGTATAAAAGCCCTCGTCGTTGAGCCGGATTTCCACACTGCCGATATCCACGCCGGAGATGCCGCTGCCCTGCATGGCCATGGCCACGCCTACGCTGCGGATGTGGCCGTTTTCCAGCACACGGCGGGGATATTTGTTGTCCCAATCCATCATCTCTTTGGCCTTTGCCATGCACTTGTCCAGAGTACAGCTGTTGCAGGGCTCGTTGTAGTAGGTGGGCATGGTCTGCCCCTGTGCCACCATGTTCTTTTCTCGGATGACACAGGGGTCCATGTTCAATTTTGCCGCTATCTCGCTGACAGCAGATTCCACTGCAAAAATTCCCTGAGTAGCGCCGTAGCCCCGATATGCGCCGCCGCCCATGGTGTTGGTGTACACCACATCACAGGCAAAACGAGCGGCTTCCAGACCGCCATACAGGGAGAGGGATTTATGGCCCACCAGTCCGATGGTGGTGGGGCCGTGGTCGCCGTAAGCGCCGGCATTGGAAAGGGCGTACAGGTCAATAGCCCGGATAACGCCGTCGCGGTTGGCGCCTACCCGCACCTTCATCTGCATCTGATGGCGGGGAGAGCCGTTGGTCATGCTCTCCTCTCGGCTGTAGATGATGCTGGCGGCCCGTCCGGTTTTCAGTGTGACAATAGCGGGGAAAATCTCGCTGACCACGCTCTGCTTAGCGCCAAAGCCGCCGCCGATACGGGGCTTGACCACACGGATCCTGGATTTGGGAATCTGCAAGGCGTTAGAGAGGATGCGCCGGGCGTGGAAGGGCACCTGGGTGGAGCTGACCACTGTCAGGCGGCCGTATTCGTCGATATAGGAGAAGGTGCGGAAGGTCTCCATCATGGCCTGACTGTTGGCCTTGGTGTTAAAGGTGCGCTCCACCACCACATCGCAGGAATCCAGCACCTGGTCAACATCCCCCACGGTAAAGCAGTCGGTGCTGCACAGGTTCCGCTTGTTGTCGGCTCCCACCGGGCACAGGGCGTGGAAGTTTTCTTCCGGGTGTACCAAAATAGGGTTGTCCAGGGCTTTGGTAAAGTCCAAAAGGGGCTCCATTATATGATACTGTACTTTGATGAGCCGCAGGGCTTTGTCGGCGGCGGCTTCGTTTTCCGCTGCCACAATGGCCACCGGGTCACCGGAGCACCGCAGATGGCGGTCCAGAATCAGACGGTCATAGGGGCTGGGCTCCGGATAGGTCTGCCCAGCGGTGGTAAAGCGGGCGTCGGGCACATCCTCCCAGGTGAGGATGCAGCACACGCCGGGCACCTTCATAGCGGCGGCGGTGTTGATGGATTCAATGTCAGCGTTGGCGTGGGGGCTCCGCAGGAGCTTGACCACCAGGGCGTTTTGGGGAATCATATCCCCAGTATATACCGGCTTGCCGGTAACAAGGCTCATAGCGTCCTTTTTGCGGATGGGCGCGTTGACAAAGCTCATGACTGTACCTCCTGCTTGTGTGCCAGATAGTTCTTTACCGCTCGAAGCTGGCTCTGGTAGCCGGTGCAGCGGCAGAGGTTGCCGGAAAGGTATTCCTGAATCTCTTCTTCGGTGGGGTCTTTCAGCTCCCGCACCATGGCCAGCACGTTCATAATAAAGCCGGGGCTGCAAAAGCCGCACTGCTCGCCGCCCTGGTCCGCCAGGAAGGCTCCAAACTCAGCGGCTTCCTCCTGCAAGCCTTCCAGGGTGGTGATGCTGTGGCCGTCGGCTCTTGCCGCCAGATAGCTGCACGAAAGGATGGGCTTCCCGTCCAGATGGACGGTGCACAGGCCGCAGTTGGAAGTCTCACACCCCCGCTTGACGGAGTAGCAGCCCTTTTGCCGCAGATAGTCCAGCAGCACCAGGTCGGGGGAAATTTCATCAGTATATTTTTTGCCGTTTATGGTAACGGTGATCAGCATACAGCACCCTCCTTTAAAGAACATACAGCGCGGCGGCACAGGACACCAGCCAGATGGCGGCGATATTCCTCGCTGCCCCGAAGATTAGAGCCAAAGGAAACTGTCTCCTGCACCTTGCGGCAGATTTCTTCCAAGGCTTCCTCAGTTTCGGGGAAGGGGAATTCCATACACATAGCCCGCTTAGGCCGTGCGCCCACCACTACCCGCAGAGTACCATCCAGCACAGAAGCGGCGCAGGTGAGCACCGGAATATCGGTGGCAGTTTGCCGGAAGCTTTCATAGGCGGCGCGGCGGCCGTTTTTCAGGATGTGTACCTTGGCGAGAATGTCCCGGTCATAGGGCATCTGGGCATAGTCTGCCAGCGAGAGCCGCCCGGCGTGGGCCAATTCCACTTCGCAATCCAAAGATAGTAAAAAGGTGAGAATGTCGGAAAAACCGAACCGGGAATAAAGGCTTCCTCCCAAAGTAGCGCAGTTGCGGAATTGTATCCCCACAATATGGCGGGTCATCTCATAAAAGCCGTTTCCAAAAATGGACTTCAGTTTTTCATCAGTCTCCATTTGCCGCAGGGTGACCATAGCCCCCAACACAAATTCCTCTGGGGTTTCCTCTATGGTATCCAGCCCCAGCCCGGAAAGGTCGATCAGGGTCTGGTAGCGGCGATGGTTCATCTTCATCCAGCACCCGCCGCCAATAACGGCGTTGTTTCGCTTTTGGTTCAGGGTGTAGGCCTCTTCCAGGGTGGCAGCTTTTACATATTGCTGTGCGGTAAACAAGGCGTTGCCTCCTTTTTGCCTCCTTTTCCCAAGCTTACAGGGGAAAAGGAATGTTTCGTCTTTTTATGTTAGTATTATACCATAAAAGCTCGCCATATAGGGAGAAACAGCAGAAATAATTTTATTTAGTCTGTTGGAACGACATGGCAAACGGGGAAAGATTGACAATCCTTGCAGATGGTAGTATTCTGAATACAAATTTTTAGTTGGGGTCAACAATGAAAACGGAGGATGAGACATGAATTTTCGATACCACTGGTGGGGGAAAGGGGATATCGAGGCATCGCTGGGCGTGTTTTTTGATGGGTTTTCCAAAATCCTTTCTGCCACGGGTATTATGCTGCTGGTGTTTGGTATGCCGGCAGATATTGTGCTGGGAAAAATCGTGCCCGGGATTGGCCTTGCCATATTTGCCGGAAACCTGTGGTATTTTTATGAAGCCCGGGAACTTGCCAAAAAGGAACAGCGCCAAAATGTAACCGCCCAGCCCTTTGGACTGGGGGCTGCCCAGGTGACCGGCTGGCTGTATCTGATTATGGGTCCGGTGTATTGGAAGACCGGGGATGCGGAATTTGCTTTTCAGATTGGCCTTGCTTCGGCGTTTATTGGCGGCTTTGTGGAAATTTTAGGCGGCTTTGTGGGCCGGTGGATCGTGCGCCATGTGCCCCACAGCGCCTTGATGGGAAATATGGCGTCTTCGGCCATTGTCTGGCTTTCTTTTGTGGGAATCGCCATGGTGTTCGATAAGCCTATCTATGCGCTGCTGCCGTTGCTGATTGTAATTATTGATTATCTGGGAAAGGCGGATAAGCGGTTTGCCATGATTCCCTCCGGGCTGGTGGCTGTTGTGCTGGGTTCAGTGATTGCCTGGGTGGGCGGATACCTGACCCCGCAGAACTTTACGGACTCCTTTTCCAATATCGGATTTTATCCCCCGATCTTTTGCGGGGAAGATGTCCTCAAAGGCCTGAGCGGGATCGTCCCTTTTCTCCCGGTGATTATCCCCCTGCAGCTCAATAATTTCCTCTCTACTCTGCAGGGAGTGGAATCTGCCAAGGCAGCGGGAGACGCATATCCGGAGCGGCGCTCTATGGTGATGGATGGCTGTTCCAGTATTTTGGGCTCTTTATTCGGCAGTCCGTTCCCCACTACCGTATATTTTGGGCATCCCGGATGGAAAGAACTGGGGGCCAGAGCGGGATTTTCTCTGGTGAACGCGGCGGCCTATGTGCTGATTTGTTTTACAGGCCTTACCGGTTTGTTGATGGCGCTGATTCCCACAGAAGCGGTGATGGTGCTCCTGATTTTTGTGGGATTTTCGGTGACTACCGCCACCTTTCAGAAAATGGAGCACAAATACGTCAACGTGGTGCTGTTGTCCCTAGTGCCGATTTTATTCCAATACATCCAGACCTTAATTAGTTCTGCCGTGCAAGCAGCGGGAACCACAGTGGCAGACATCAGTGTGGAGAAATTTGCTTCCTTTTCAGTCCCCATACAGGGAATCCAATATTTAGGCAATGGGGCCTTCCTTTCCAGCTTATTGCTGGCTGGGCTGCTGGCTTGTGTGATAGACCGGAGATACTTTGCTTCTGCGAT
>CALWIS010000235.1 GCA_944380795.1 uncultured Clostridia bacterium
CGTCAGCGTGAAATTATTTACGGCCAGCGCGACCAGGTGCTCAATGGCGAAAATATGCGGGAACAGATTGTCAAGATGATCGACGACGCCATCGAGCACAATGTGAACCGCTATCTTCCCGATAACAAGGTGCACGACAGCTGGGATTTGCCGGCTCTGCGGGAACACTACATGGGCTGGATGATTACCCCCGAGGAATTCCAGTACACCCTCGAAGAAATGGAAAATCTGGAGCCCTCCTATCTGGTGGAAAAGCTCCAGGAACGCGCCCACAAGATCTATGAGGCACGCGAAAAGATCTTCGGTGAAAAGCTGATGCGGGAACTGGAGCACGTGATTCTGCTGAAAAACGTGGATACCCTGTGGATGGACCACATCGACGCCATGGAAGAATTGAAGCGGGGCATCGGCCTGCGGGCATACGCCCAGCATGACCCGGTGGTGGAATATCGTCTGGAAGGCTTCGAGATGTTCGACGAGATGATCGCTACCATTCGGGAAAACACCGCCCGGATGATCCTCACGGTGCAGATTCGCCGCAAGGAGGAGCCGCCTAAGCGGGAAGAAGTAGCAAAACCCACTGCTACCAGTGCTGACGGCACCGATGTAAAGCGCCCGGTACAAAACAAGAAAAAGCCCGGCAGAAACGATCCCTGCCCCTGCGGCAGCGGACTGAAGTATAAAAAGTGCTGCGGTAAAAACGAATAAACGATAAAGGGCCGCCGGAAAATTCCGGCGGCCCTTGTGATTATCGAATATAATTGGTATTGACCCGTTTTTCCTGTTCCGGCAAAGGCACACCCGCCTCTTTGCCCGCCTGAATACTGCGGAGCATCCAAGCCATATTCCGAGCCAAAGTGCGCATAATCTGCATTCCTTCCAGATCCTGCCGTACCTCTTCCGGAGTATTGCCGTGGACAGAGTTCCAATACTGAGAGGAAACCACCGGCATAGAGGAAATGGTGAAGTATTTGTTCAGCCGGTCAAAGGAAGCGCTGGCCCCGCCCCGACGGCAGCTCACCACGGCAGCGGCGGGCTTATAGGCATACAGGCTGCTCTTTCCATAGAACAACCGGTCCAAAAAGGCGGTGCAAGCTCCCGCCGGTCCCGCATAATGTACCGGAGACCCTACAATAAATCCATCTGCGTTTTGCAGCGCCGCAGAGCATTCGTTGACACGGTCTTCTGTAAACACGCACTTTTTCTCCTGGAAGCACTTTCCGCATCCAATGCAGCTGCGGATCGGCTGGTTTCCCACCCAAAGTTCCTCAGTTTCGATTCCCTGGCGCTCTAGTTCCGCTGCTACCTCTGCCAAGGCGGTGTGGGTACACCCGTCTTTATGCGGGCTCCCGTTTAACAGTAAAACTTTCATAATAGCCATCCTTTCTCTCATAAGTAATGCATTTCTATTCCATTATGGCACGTTTTTCCCTCTTGAGCAAGCCTTAATAAAAGTACAAACCGTTTTGTCCCGTTTCCTCGGATTCTTTTCCTATCTCCTGCAAATAAGGACGCAGTTTTTTGAAAATGAAGTCCTGTACCAGTCCGTATATTTAGGTTATGATGAGAAAAGAACAAATCATAAAACTTGCCGTCCAGCAAGGAGGAATTGGATTGAAAATTACACGTTTAAAGACAAACCGTATCACAAACCCCTTAGGATTTGAACTGGAGAGCCTATCGGTCTCTTGGGTAACAGAAGAAACCACCGCTAAAAAGCAGAAATGGGCCCAAGTGCAGGTTGCATCCGACCCGGAATTTCAAACCATTCTCTGGGATTCCGGCGAACAGGAAGGTCTCTCTTCGGTAGACTGTCCCCTTCCCATTGCAACCGCTCCCCGCACCCGCTACTGGTGGCGGGTAACCGTTTGCGCCGATAACGGCGAAATCGCTACCAGCGAGCCTGCCTGGTTTGAAACCGCAAAGCAGGACGAACCCTGGCAGGGAAAATGGATTACCGCCAGTCAGGATGACATCATCCATCCCCTGCTTCGCCGCACATTCACTCTGGAAGAAGAACCCCTCTGCGCCCGGATTTACGCCACAGGATTGGGCTTGTATGAGCTTTCTGTCAATGGACAGAAGGCCGGGGACGAATATCTGGCTCCGGGCTGCACTGCTTATGACAAATGGCTGCAATATCAGACCTACGATGTGACCGAGATGCTCCACAAAGGCGCCAACACCCTGGGAGCCATGCTGGGTAACGGCTGGGCCAAGGGTCGTTTTGGATTTGGCGGATACCCGGGAAATTATGAGACTGGAGACATCGGCCAACCCTGCCATGTGATGGCCGACCAGTTCCTGTTTTTACTGGAACTGCGGGTCACCCTGGCAAATGGGAAAGAAGTAGTGCTGGGCGCCGATAACACTTGGCAGTGGGCCCCCTCCCCCATCACCTTCAGCGGCATTTACGATGGCGAGCGGTATGAGCAGGCAAAGGAAATTCCCGGCTGGGATACTCCCGCTACCGACGGGCTGGACTGGGAACCCGTACAGGAAGCCGTGCTGCAGCGCCCGCTGGCTTCTCCCTCTGCACGGCTGAGCTTACCCGTCAAGCGCCACGAAGTTTTCCATCCCACTTTGCTCCACACCAAAAAGGACGAATGGGTGCTGGATATGGGCCAGGTGATTACCGGCGGCTTTGAGCTGGATTCCCACCTTCCCCAAGGTACCCATCTGCGGCTACAATTTGGTGAGCTTTTGCAGGACGATTGCTTCTATCGAGATAATATGCGCTCTGCCCTTTGTGAATACCGGTATCTTTCCGATGGGCGGCCAGAAAAAGTACATCCCCTTTTTACCTTCTATGGCTACCGCTATATCAAAGTAGAGGGCTGGCCCGGCGGAAAACCGGATGAGAAAGCCTTTATCGGTTACAGCCTGTATTCCGACCTGGAAGAGATCGGAACTCTGGAAACCGGCCACGAAAAGGTAAACCGCCTGATTCTCAACGCCAAATGGGGCCAAAAGGACAACTTTGTGGATGTGCCCACCGACTGCCCCCAGCGGGACGAGCGCATGGGCTGGACCGGCGACGCCCAGATTTTTAGCTCCACGGCCTGCTTCCTCATGGACTGCGCCGCCTTCTACGATAAATACTGCCGGGATATGTGGAAGGAACAGCAGGTGCGGGACGGCTGCGCTACCCATGTGGCTCCGGTACTGGCTAACCTGGGAGAAGGAGACAAGGGTGCCTGCGGTTGGGCAGATGCGGCAGTTATCGTGCCGTGGAACACCTATGTGTATAATGGCGGAATCGAAAAGCTTCGGGAGCATTTCCAAGGCATGAAAGCTTGGGTAGACTGGGTGCGCAGTGAAGATGAAGCCACTGGAAATACCCGCCTGTGGCTGGCAAAAAAATTCCACTATGGTGACTGGCTGGCACTGGACGGCCCCCGGTTCGGCTTAGACCTGGAAGCCGTGATGGGCGGCACTGATTTAACTTTCTTATGCTCTGTGTACTATTTCCGCTGCGCCCAGATGGTCTCCAAGGCTGCGGAAGTGTTGGGGATGGAAGCAGAAAAATCCGAATATGGAAAGCTGGCGGAGGAAATCCGAGCTGCCATCCAGAAGGAGTACTTCACCGCCACAGGCCGCTGTGCCGCCGCCACCCAAACGGGGCTAGTGTTGGCGCTGGAATACGACTTAGTGCCGGAAGGCTTTGAACAAAAGAATCTGGAAGCCCTGCAAACTCTGTTTAAAGGAGCGGAAATGCATCTGAAAACCGGCTTCCTGGGCACGCCGGTGCTGTGCCGCGCTCTTTCCAAATGGGGAGACAGCGACTCTGCCTATACCCTGCTCCTCCAAGAGGATTATCCCAGCTGGCTGTATGAGGTGAACATGGGGGCCACCACTGTGTGGGAGCGCTGGAACTCGGTACTGCCGGATGGCAAAATCAGCGGTATCGGCATGAACTCCATGAACCACTACGCCTATGGCTCCATTGTGGAGTGGATGTACCGGGATATGTGCGGCATCAATCCCAGCGAGGATGCAGTGGGCTTCCAGCGCATTACTTTGGCTGCCAAGGCCGACAAGCGCATGGGTCATGCAAAAGCAGCCATCGATTCCCCCGCCGGACGCTACGAAAGCGGCTGGCAGTGGTCGGAAAAGGGATTTACCTATGATTTCACCATTCCCTTTAACTGCGAAGCAGAGCTGCGCCTGCCCGGCAAGCTAGAAGGGCTCACCGTGAATGGGGCTCCCGCCGCAGAGTTGGGCCTTTCCCAGCAGGGCGATGTCGTCACAGGTATTCTCCCCGCCGGAACTTACCACGTTTGCTGATTTTCACTTTCCTTTATATAACAGATTGGCCGTACACAGAAACGCTCTGTGTACGGCCTTTTTTATAACGTCTTTAGTAAATCATCGATGGCTTTTCGATCTGCCAATCCGTCTGCAAAAGCAGTGGCAGAACCTGCCGCCGTACCCAGACGGTGGGCATACCCCGCGTCCCCGGTTTGCAGCCAGCCCGCCAAAAAACCTGCCAGCATGGAGTCTCCGGCCCCCACCGAGTTTCGCACCGTGCCTTTTGGGGCCTTCATACGGTGAAACTCCCCTGCCTGATCCAGCAGCAGGGAGCCTTCCCCCGCCATGGAAACCAGTACATTTTCAGCGCCCAACTTTTGCAGGGCAGCGGTGCATTCCCGGATGTCCTCTTCTTTTGTCAACTCCCGGCTAAACAGTTCCCCCAACTCCAAATGGTTGGGCTTAATGAGAAAGGGCCGGCAAGAGAGCGATTGCCGCAGCAGTTCTCCGCTGGTATCCATACACAGGCCCACGCCACGCTCTCCCAGCTCTTTCAGCAGAGAAAGCAGCCTTTCTTGGGGCAGGCTGACAGGCATGGAGCCGGAAAGCACCAGCATATCCCCTTTTTCCAGCCGCAAAAGCTGTTCCCACAGGGCGCTCAGTGCCGTTTCTCCTATCTCGGGTCCACGGGCGTTGATCTCCGTCTCCTCCTGCTCCTCA
>CALWIS010000236.1 GCA_944380795.1 uncultured Clostridia bacterium
ATACCAATTGTTCTTTTCCTCAATGGCTCGGCGGATGGCGTCTCACTGGCTTTGATACCACCCCTCCGGGGTGAACCGGTCCACTAAGGACATAAGCTTTGGGAGGTTCTCCTCCGGGTTTCCTTCAATGTACTTCAACGCCTGATTGATGGCAAAGTTCTGCATATTATCTTTTACGTTCATATGGTTCATCCTTTCATTGTCCGATTCCGACTGGTTAAGCCACATTATAGGGAATACCCGCGAAAAGTCACGGGACATAATATGCGGCCAGTCAAAAAGTACGACATCCCATAGCCGCCGTTACTTTTTGGGACAAAGTGTATAAATTGTCCCTTGTCCCAACGCTTACGTGGCACTAAGCTTTTTTTATCTCTTAATCATATACCGCCATCCGGGAAGGAGACCCATCTATGGAAAACAGCATGTCCCGCATCTTAATCGAGACCACCGTCCGGCAAACCTTGAAAGGGCTGAAAGAAAACCCTAAACGGAGTATCCGAAATTTAGTGGATATGGCGCTGCATTTTTCCGAAGGTCGATTTCAGAGCCGCTTTTTTGAAACGGCCCGCACCATGCTGGAGCATGAGGAAAGTGCATACTATACGCTGATCGAGGATGCCGTCAACCACATTGAGACGGAGTATCTGGTAACATTCGGCATGAACTTGGGCTACAACAGCTGTACCTGGGGCGCCCAGCGCATCCGTATGAATGAAAAGCGCCTCGGCTTCAACATTCCTTGGACGGTCCTCTTTCTAATGGAAGCTCCCCAGTATTCCGCGCACTTTCCCCAGTACGACCTCGCTATCCAAGAAGGAGAACAGCTTGGCATTTATAGTTGGATTCTATTGTCTCACAGTGATCCACTGGAGCTATTCCCGCTAATCCAACACCACCCTGACAGCGCGTTTTTCCTTTTCTGCCGACCGGAAGATATGACCCCTGCAATTTTGGATGAGATCGCACCCCTCAAGCACCTCATGCCCGTGGTGCGGCGGGAAGATGGAGCCGATAAGGCCTGCACCATGCTGAGAAATGCCCAGCTGCCCTATTCGGTCTATTATCCCTACGCGGAGAAAGACCTGCAATACATCCTGAATGGAGGTCTGTTCCGTGAGACCCAGAAGCTGCATCCCCTGTTCACCGCACTCGCAGCTAAGCCGGGCTGCCCGTTAAATATTCAGCATCAGACTCATCAGTCGGCTATACAAGTGAGAGAGGGCCAATCCTATCAGACAGTCCCTTGGGAGCTCTCTTGTGACACCCAAAATCTGGACGAAATCATCTCGGATGACGCCTGCTGTGTATTTTTTGATGGGCAAGGGCAATTGTTTGCTCTGGATTCTCCCGACCGCGCTCCCTTCGGTAATTTATTCCAAGATGGGCTGATGCCCCTACTTCGGCAAGCCTATCCCAAATCCGCACCGGTATCTTCTCAATAAAAGCTGAGAGAGCGCATCGCATGGACATTGCGATGCGCTCTCTCTTTGCATGGAGGAAACCACTTATTTTCATATTCGAGCCTGCTTAGAACGCTATCCGAAGCAGGTCATCGTCAGTGTTCCAGCGGTCATAAGGCAAAGACCAACTCCGGCTCTTTTGCTCAGCTTCTCCCCAAACACAAAATAGGAAAAAGCCAGTGTGAGCAAGATGCTCATCTTATCAATCGGAACAACAAAAAGGTTCGCACCGTAGAGGCAGAAAACGCGGCGCAGTTCGCCCTGCCCGGAACCGGATATGATGCGGCCAGAGAATGCGTAGGAGAGCTGTTCCCTCAGGTGCGCTACCTTCAGGACACCGCCGGCTTTCCCATTTACGATCACACCTCGGTGCATTACTTTTCCCCCGGCGAAAGACTTCTGGAAGCCCTGCTGCCTGCTTTGGAGCAGGCGGAGCATTACATCTTTCTGGAGTTCTTTATTGTGCAGGAGGGACGCATGTGGGACTCCATCCTTTCAATTCTGAAAGAGAAGGCCTCCCAAGGCGTAAAGGTACGCCTAATTTATGACGATATCGGCTGTTTTTTCCTTTTGCCGCAAAACTATCCCCAGCAGCTTAGAGAATTTGGCATTGAATGCGTGCTCTTCAACCCTTTCCGTCCCTTCCTAACCGCCAAGCAGAACAACAGGGACCAACGGAAAATTATTTCCATTGATGGGAAAGTTGCCTATACCGGCGGGATCAACCTGGCCGATGAGTATATCAACGCCATCGAAAAACACGGACACTGGAAGGATGCGGGAATTCTGGTAGAAGGCAAGGCTGCGTGGAGTTTTACCATCATGTTTCTGGAGATGTGGCAGATCTATACCGGGCAGCAGGAGGATATTCAGACCTATTATCCCTGGTCAGAACAGCCCTGCACCGTTTCTGGGAAAGGATTTGTGCAGCCCTACGCCGACAGTCCTCTGGACACAGAAAATGTAGGCGAGCACGTTTATCTTCAGATTCTCAATCAGGCCCAGGACTATGTTTACATCAACACGCCCTATCTCATTGTGGATGACAGTATGGTATCCGCCTTAACACTGGCGGCAAAACGCGGTGTGGATGTGCGAATCATTACACCCTACCGCTGGGACAAGTGGGCCATCCATATGACCACTCGCTCCTACTATCGTGATCTGGTCCGTGCGGGGGTCCGGATTTATGAATATGAAAAGGGCTTTATACACGCCAAGACATTTGTATGTGATGACCGGGTCGCCACCGTGGGCACCACCAATTTGGATTTCCGCAGTCTGTATCTCCACTTCGAGTGCGGAGCGCTCCTATTCGGCAGTCCTGCCATCCGGGACATCAAGGAGGATTTTCTCACCACCTTGCAGACCTGTCGGCCCATTCTGGAGGAAAGCTGCCGCAGCAATTTCTTGGTGCACCTGTTTCAGGATATCCTCCGTCTGTTTGCACCGCTGATGTAACAAAAGAAAGGTGGACTGAAAATTCTGCGTCAGGATCGGCATTTCCGTGTTTCTTCTGTATCTATGCATTTAACATTGTGCGACAAGCCTTTGACAGAAACAGAGAAGAACTGCTATAAGGCTTTCCTCTGTCATGTTGCTATGACCACATTTTCAGTCACAGTGGCGCTCGGAGACACGGAAACAGTCGGTTCAGAGAGCGCCAAATAGCAAGTGAAATGGCGCCAAAATGGCTGTAAAGCATTAGAAATGATGCAAAAACGATCATTTTACCTCTTTGTATATTGCATGCAAAAAAAACTGATCAAAGCCGGTCAAATCGATTCGGCAAAATATATTGACAAAACCACTTCATTTTGCTATAATATTACACGTCGCTGACAGTGATGCGACACGACGCAAAAGAGAATGCGAGTGTGCTGGAACTGGTAGACAGGCACGTTTGAGGGGCGTGT
>CALWIS010000237.1 GCA_944380795.1 uncultured Clostridia bacterium
CTGCGCACCTTTCCGTGCCTATCGCGAAGACCGCTGTCTAAAATTTCATCGTCCACCTGTTCCTTCATCAGGTCGTTCAGCTTCAGGTGGATTTGCCGCCGCTTTTTGCTTTCTTCCCGAATCACCTTATCGAATCGCCTTTGCAGATCGTCAAAGCCCTGCATGGTAATCTCCTGACTCAATCGTCCTCCACCCTTTCAATTTCATACTCGTTTTTATACGGCTCCAGCGTGTGGCAGACTTCAACCCGGTATTTTCTTCCCAAGATTTCCACCACGTCTCCCGGCAGGCACTCCAACGCTTTTGGCGTGACTGCGACCAACCGGTTTGTATTCTCTACCTGTGCTTTTTCATCGGCAGACCGGATATATTTTTCGGTCAGATAGACTGGGCACTCCGCAATGGTGATTTCTCCGTTTGTTGGGATTCCATTTCCACCGATAACCGTCTTTGTGCGGGTTACCGATGCGGTTTCCGGTGTCACCATGGCCGCCTGGATTTTAAAATACCGGGGCGCGATCCCTTCCCGCGCAATGTCAGTCAAAAAGAAATGCTGTCCTCTCACCAGTAAAGCATCGTGACAGGTTAGCTGCCTGTTTTCTCTGACGGTGATTTCGGCGCCGGCAGCGCCAACGCCGACTTTGGAAAAAAGGTTTTTCTTTCCCGTTTCTTTCACTGCGCACCAGATGCCGCCGGATGCTTCCCACCGGTAGCTGGTCCCGTACTTTGTCAGCTTTAAAAGCTGTCCCCGCTGTCTCAGTTTACCAGGGCTCATATTTGGGATTCTCCGTTCTGCTCTCCATTTTGTTTGCCA
Source organism: uncultured Clostridia bacterium (assembly GCA_944380795.1). Lineage (GTDB taxonomy): Bacteria > Bacillota > Clostridia > Oscillospirales > Acutalibacteraceae > Heritagella_A. The sequence continues at coordinate 815 of CALWIS010000237.1, forward strand.
GCTCAATCAGCTTTTTCATCACCGCTTTGACCGTCCCGTCGTCTTTTGCGGCGATCATCAATTCCCGGGCACAGGCCCGGATAGCTTCCGCATCGGTCATGTCTCATATTCCTCCATTTTTGTGTGCAACGTTTCCATGAGCGGATATCCAGCATCCGGATCATATCCGTTCCAATCGTTCCAAGTCACAACCAGGTCGACGTCACACTCTCCCCGCTCCTGGTTCCCTCTTGAAGCCTGGATTTTCAGCACCCGGTCACCGACCGGCAGCGTCTCCATTCGAAACAGGTCTTCTATCTGGTTGGCTGTCATCAGCGCGGTAAACAAATCCCCGTTTCGGTTGACCGTCAGTTTTTCAAAGCAGTAGATCGTGAGGTAAAACGTAGTCTGGTCTGTCCCAATGTTTTGCCTGTCTCGTGTCCAGTAGATCGCGTCGATAAACAGGCTGGGCCGGGTGAACTCCTGCTCCTGCTGGTTTACATAGATTGTCCGGTTCGGAAACGTTTGGTGGAGCTTTTCCGCGATGGCGTTTACAATCGCGTCCGGCGTTACTGCCAACTGAGCCGCCTCCTCTGTTCGATTTCTTCGGCAAGCTTGTCCACAACTGCGTCCGCAATTCGGTCAATGTCGCTGTCTTCTCTTACGACCGCGCCCTGTACGTTTACGGTAACATTCCCGATTCCCTGCGAGTAAGCGCGGTTTTCGGCAGCCGTCAGCACCCGCTCGCCTTCGTGCAGCATTGTGACATAGTCGTTATAAGGCACATAGGATAAACCAGCAGCATGGCCGGTGCCTTTGGTTTCTCCATTTCTCATGTCTTCCATCTGGCTATTATATTCATCTTCTTTAGCTGTAAGTGATGCCAACTGTTCTTGAGCAGAGTTTACTTCACTTTTGGCAGATAACAATCCTTCAGCCAATTTTTTCCCAAGATTATACCCCATATTTTTGTATACTGGTTCAAGTCCTTGTTGAATAGTGTTTACCATTTGAACCTGCTGATCTTGATATTCTTTACCTGTTGTATCAGCATATTCAGCTTCAGCATTGACTTTGGCTTCTGTTAATAACCTTCCAATGGTATCTATGTCACCAGCGAGTTTTGCTTTCTCCATATCCTCACTGTTCATAGCATCTGTAATGTACTCTTGCAAAATTCTTTCTTTTTCATTTTCCAGAAATGCTTGATATTCTCCCATAAGAGAATACGCTTCTTCCATCTTTTTGCCGGCTTCGCTGTCAAGAAAACTGATCTGAGCATCCAGTCCCTTGTTGCGCTCTTCCATGTATCCAGCGCCCATTGCGGCATCTAAATTACCCTGTGCGTCTTCCAACGTTGACATTTTTCCGGCATATGTTTCCACCAGTAAATCCATACTACCGGCAAATTCCTCTGCCATAGCTCCCATAATTGCCCGTGCTGCATCAGCACCGTTTAATTCTCCCTTTGAGATAGCTTCAGAAACATCTGCTTTGGTATAGATTTTTTCTCCGCCTGATGCTTCGGTCATAGAATCTGCTAGGTACTGCATCGCATCAATTCCGCGCTCAATCAACGGATCTAAATATTCTAGAGTTACTTTTCCTGTACTATTCATCCGTCCAATTTGAGCAGCGACTTCCTGCAATTCTGTGCCCTGTATGCCCAATGCACTGCCAGCGTCACCAATTGCCTGCATCATGCCTTTGACTTCATCCGTGTTAAAATCATACGCAAGTCCAACTTTTGACAGATTGGCAAGTTCGTCATAGGTAAATGGCGTAAATGCACTATATTGT
>CALWIS010000238.1 GCA_944380795.1 uncultured Clostridia bacterium
AGCAGTACTTTGTGGAGCAGGTGGGGCTTCTCAAAACGGAAGCATTGGCAGACACTTTGCGGAAAATCGACCCGTGGATGCAGTTAGAACTGCATTCGGTACGGCTTGCGTCGGAAAACCTTCCGACAATTTTCGGCGGCTGCTCTATCCTGTGTGAGGCTTTCGACAAAGCGGAGGAAAAGGCTATGCTGTTGGAAACTGTCCTCACGGAGCTGCCCCATACCACGGTGGTGTCCGGTTCCGGCATGGCGGGAGCGGGTTCTGTAAACGAAATTCAAACCCGAAAGGCCATGAACCGGCTGTATCTTTGTGGCGACGAGGAGACTGATGTGGAGGAATATGGCAGTTTGTTTGCGTCCCGGGTAGCGGTGTGCGCTGGCCATCAGGCACACATGGTGCTGCGGCTACTATTGGGAGAAACTGAATAAAACTTATCTGTTCACACAATTTTTGATCTTATCATAGGAGGCTTTTTTATGAAAGACGAGTTGATTCTTGGCGGGCATTCTTTCTCATCCCGCTTTATCCTAGGTTCTGGGAAATATTCTCTGGAACTCATCAAGGCCGCAGTGGAAAACGCCGGGGCACAGATTATCACTCTGGCCTTGCGCCGTGCTAATGAGGGCGGCGTTGCTAATATTCTGGATTACATTCCCGAAGGCGTGACGCTGCTGCCCAACACCTCTGGCGCTAGAAACGCCGACGAAGCAGTGCGTATTGCCCGACTGGCCAGAGAGTGCGGCTGCGGCGATTTTGTCAAGATTGAGATCATGCGGGATTCCAAGTACCTGCTTCCTGACAATCAGGAAACCATCCGTGCTACGGAGATTCTGGCAAAAGAGGGTTTTGTGGTCATGCCCTATATGTATCCCGACCTGAATGTAGCCCGCGACCTGGTCAACGCTGGTGCCGCCTGTGTGATGCCGCTGGCCGCTCCCATTGGTTCCAACAAGGGCCTGGCTACCAGAGAGTTTATCCAGATCCTCATTGATGAAATCGATCTGCCCATTATTGTGGATGCCGGAATCGGCCGCCCATCTCAGGCCTGCGAAGCCATGGAAATGGGTGCAGCGGCGGTTATGGCTAACACTGCCATTGCTACTGCTGGGGATATCCCCGCCATGGCGGAAGCTTTCAAAAAGGCTATTGAGGCAGGCCGTACCGCCTATCTGTCCGGCTTGGGCCGTGTAATGGAAAAGGGCGCTGCTGCTTCTTCTCCGCTTACCGGGTTTTTGCAGGATTAAAACTAGGAAATCGCTTTAAGCATGATGTAGGGGCGCATACTATGCGCCCGCATCTGGTGGCCGTTTTTGAATGGGTATCGCTTTGCGGGAGGCTGATAGCCGCCCCTACAATCAAATTTATATCATAACGAAAGAAGGAAACGCCTTCATGATCGACCAGAATACCAACCATATGGAGTACCAGCCGGGTATGGAGCAGATCGGCTCCGAAATCCAAGATGCAGTCATCTCCAAAATGAATGAATGTGACTTTGACAGCTATACCGCCGCTGACGTGCGCCAGGCGCTGCAAAAAGACGTGCTCTCCCCGGAGGATTTCGCCGCGCTGTTGTCTCCCGCCGCCGACCCCTTTTTGGAGGAAATGGCACACCGTGCTCAGCAGGAGACGCGCAAGCACTTCGGCAATTCGGTGATGATGTTCACCCCGCTATACATTGCCAATTACTGCGAGAACTACTGCATTTACTGTGGCTTTAACTGCCACAACAAAATTCGTCGCGCCAAGCTCTCCATGGAAGAAATTGAAAAAGAGCTAAAAGCTATCTCCGACACCGGTTTGCAGGAAATTTTGATTCTGACCGGTGAAAGCCGCACCGCCTCCTCGGTGGAGTATATCGGCGAGGCCTGTAAGCTGGCCCGGAAATACTTCCGGGTAGTGGGTATTGAAATTTACCCAGTGAACTCCGACGAATACGCCTATCTCCACACCTGCGGTGTGGACTATGTTACGGTGTTCCAGGAAACCTACAATTCCGATAAATATGCTACCCTGCATCTAGGCGGTCATAAGCGGATTTTCCCGTATCGCTTTAATGCACAGGAGCGTGCCCTTATGGGCGGAATGCGCGGTGTGGGCCTTGCTGCCCTGCTGGGTTTGGACGACTTCCGCAAAGACGCCTTTGCTACCGGATACCATGGCTGGCTGCTTCAGCGAAAATACCCTCATGCAGAAATTGCGTTTTCCTGTCCTCGTCTGCGACCCATTATCAACAATGACAAGATCAACCCCAAGGATGTCCACGAACGGCAGCTTTTGCAGGTGATTTGTGCCTACCGTCTGTTTATGCCCTTTGCCAGCATCACCATTTCTTCCCGTGAGCGCGCCGGATTCCGGGACAATATTATCGACATTGCCGCCACCAAGATTTCTGCTGGTGTTTCCACCGGTATCGGCGACCACAGCGGCGACGGCAAGGGAGACGAGCAGTTTGAAATTTCCGACGGCCGGAGCTATGACGAGATTTACAAGGCCATCAAAGATAAGGGCCTCCAGCCGGTCATGGCCGACTACATCTATGTGTAAGCAGGAAGAGGGGAGACGGCTCATCTGCGTTACCCAGCGCAGCGCCTGCCCCGATGATTTTCTTACCCGCATGGAGCAGATTATTTCCCAAAAACCCGCCCGGATTATTTTGCGTGAGAAAGACCTTTCCCCGGAAGAATATAAAGCGCTGGCAAGAAAACTGCTTCCCATTTGTGAGAAATATGGAGTGCCGCTGCAATGCAACGGCCCGATTCCCGGTTTTACGGTGCCGGGATGCGGCGCACAGCTTTCTTTTCAAAATCGAGACTTGTCGGTTCCCGGGGAGTTTGGTGTTTCTGTCCATGCATTGGAAGAAGCGGCAGCTTTGCGAGAAAGTAACGCCGCCTATCTCATTGCCGGGCATGTGTTTCCCACAGACTGCAAAAAAGGCGTACCGGCACGGGGGGTGGAATTTCTCAAAAAAGTGTGCCAGAATGCCTGCCAGCCGGTATATGCCATTGGTGGAATAACCCCAGAAAGAGTGCCGGGCGTTTTGGAGGCGGGGGCTGCCGGTTACTGCGTCATGAGCGCCCTTATGAAAGCGCCGGACCCTGTCCGGCTGATACAGGAATTTTATTCTCAGGAGGATGACATCCATGAACTATAAAACCCAGATGGAAGCTGCCAAAAAAGGCCGGGAGCACCACGGCGTCAACTGGAAGCGCACCCTCTACGGCGTGATCCTCATGTTCACCGGCGGGGACATC
>CALWIS010000239.1 GCA_944380795.1 uncultured Clostridia bacterium
GGCTTTCTTTTCTGAAGTTGACGCTTGCGTCAACTTTTGAATTAAAATTCACCCCCGAAAATGCGCCTTTCAGGTTTAGGAGGTTCCGCCCTGTGCGGAGGGCGGACAAGGGGCTCCTCGCCCCCTGTACCCCTCGCCAAAGGAACTAAGGTCTCGCCTGCCGGCTCGGTCGGCGCCTTATTGTGTGCCACTGGCACACGGCGCCCTTTGGAATCCGTAAGTCGCGGGCAAGCAGGTGCCAATGGACAGCTGCTCCCACGCGTACCGTTTTGTATTACTACCGGGTATGGTTCTCTTGGTGTTCCTTTTCCTTAGCTGCTTCCAGTTCCCTATTCAGACGCACCACCCGCATGATAAACCGGAACAGCGCCTGAATGCTGTATGCAAGAACAAACACCAGACGAATCTGCCCCCGGGCTTCAAATTCCGCCTGGGTTTCGGGAGCATCAAAATCTGGCTGCACCGTAACGCCGTATTTCCTGCATTTACAGGCCGTGACGATGCTCCCCACCGCCGGATAGAGCACCCCGCACAGCTTGCCATAGGAAAGGGCCGTCTCGGCGGCATCTTCCCCGCCTACTGTGAGGAGCAGGTCGAATTTTTTAAGGGTAAAGTGAGAAAACAGCTTTTTTCCCGCCCCCGCGGCAATGCCGCCTATATCCTTGAGCAATTCCAGCAGACCGGAAAGCCCCTGGTAGTGGAGAATCTCCTTTGCCTTCTTTTTCAGCTGCTTTGCTTGGGAAGGCGGCTTTTCTTTTTCTTGAGAAGCCGTTTTGGGAGGTTTTTTGGCTGCCTTTTCCTTTTTAGGGACCGGGAACTGCTCTTTTTCCTCTTTTTGGGGAAGCAGTCGGAAGGAGAAAAAAGCATAGCTTACTTTTAGAAAAAGCTCCTCCTGATAGGCAGCATGCACCCTTACCGGCAGCAGGAGCACAAGCAGAAAAAACGCCAGCACCCCGCCGGCAATATACCAGCCTGTCATACGCTCCCTCCCCGGTTACGACGTTTTTGGGGATACTTCCTCCCCGGAGGGAGACTTTTGGGGCAGGGGCGGCAGTTCCTGGAGGGAATGGATGTTCAGGCACCGGAGAAAATCCTGGGTAGTGCCGTATAACAGCGGCCTGCCCGGCAGTTCCAAGCGGCCCCGTTCTTCCACCAGACCCTTTTCTGCCAGACCATTGACCACCGCGCTGCAATCCACGCCCCGCACCTGCTCAATATAGGCCTTTGTGACGGGCTGGTTATAGGCGATAACCGCCAGCACCTCCATAGCCGCTTGGGAAAGAGGGGTGTTTCGGCGCATTTCCAGGGTTTTGCGCACCACCTCGCTGTATTCGGAGCCGGTGCACATTTGCAGGTAACCGTCCAGGCGCACCAAACGCACGCCCCGGCCCTCCTGGTTGTACTCTTCCATCAAATACCCGATCTGGGTTTCCAGTGCTTCCTCACTGGTTTCCAGCACCTCGGCAATGCGCTGGATGGACACCGGCTCGCCGCTGGCAAACACAATGGCTTCTACCGCGCCCATGAGCTTCCGGTCCGAATTATTCTTCTTTTTGGATAGCCCCATGGTGTTTTCCTCCTTCCGAAAGCTGGATAGTGGCGCTGCTGCCTTCCCCTTCTACCCGGATGCGCTTCCCCTTGACCAGCTCCAGCACCGCCAGAAAGGCCGCTACCCGTTCGCTTTTTTCATGCTTTTCTGCAAACAGCCGGGACCACTGCACACTCCCCCGTTTCCACAGCCTGCGCAGCACAAAAATAATCTGGGAGGTAACGGAAACAATGGGATGAGTGACGATGCCGTCAAAGGATTCTGCCGGGGGCGGCTGGAACCGCTTACCACGGCCCGCCGCGCTGAGATACGCCTGCAAAATTTCCTGCGGCGTATGGTGCCGCCGGTAGGTGTGGTCGATGGGCAGTTCCATGGGCTTACGCACAATGCGGTCAAAGGAAAAGCTCATGGCCAGCTCGCAGGCCATTTGGCGGCAGAGCTGATATTCCATCAATTCCCCGGCCAGCTGCTCCCGCAGTTCCTTTTCTTCCTCGTGCTTGGGCAGCAGGGACACGGTTTTCAGGTATACCAGGCGGGCGGCCATATCCAGAAACTCGCTGGCCACCTCCATATCCAGTTCCTGCATAGCCCGGATATGCTCCATGTACTGGTCCAGCAGTTCAGAGATGGACACGTCGTAGATGCTCACTTTATTTTTAGAAAGCAGGGTGAGGAGAAGGTCCAGCGGACCCTCAAACACATCCAGCTTATAGGATATCTTTTCCATCATTTTTCAAATTATGCCAGTCCAAACAGCTTAAAGGGCAGAGAAGCCAGCCACAGAATGCCCTCCAGCGCGGCATCTTGGGCGATGCTAAGCGGTCGGTTCAACACCCCGCTGAACAGCAGCAGGAACAGCACCATCACGATAATGTTCTGATACCGGTAATAGGCGTTCATGGCCCGATTGGAGAGAAACGCGCTGACGATCCGGGAGCCGTCCAAGGGCGGGATGGGCAGCAGATTGAACACTGCCAAACTCACGTTGATGGTGATATAAGCGCTAAAAAAGGCAGCAATACCTACATATACTGTCACCGGCACATTGGGCAGCACAAACAGCTGTAAAGCAAAATAGATGATACCTCCTACCAGCGCCGCCAGCAGATTGGAAACCGGGCCCGCCAGGGCTGTGATGGCCATATCCCGCTTGGGATTTTTAAAGTTCCAGGGATTCACCGGCACGGGCTTGGCCCAGCCAAAGCCGAACAGCAGCAAAAACAGCGCGCCAAAGGGGTCGATACTGGCCACCGGGTTCAAGGTCAGGCGGCCTGCGGCGCGGGCGGTGCGGTCACCCAGCTTTTCTGCCATCCAGCCATGGGCATATTCATGCAGGGGCAAAATGCAAAAAATGACAAACAGGGTGGCGATGATCTCCATCAGCACATATTCAAAGTTGACGGAGCCTCCATACAGGAGGGAACGAAACGCATTGATGAGCATAAAATTCTCCTTTTTATTTGAAATCAAGGTTTAAGGCCATCCGTAGGGGCGCACCGATGTATGCGCCCAAATACCGGTATTTACCCGGAGGTTCCGGTTTTCCCTCTGGGAAAACCGAGGAAAACAGCGGCAGGAACAGAACAGGCCCCTTTTTTTCTTGCGAAAAGGGGCCTCTTGGAAAATATCCCACTGGGATATTTTCCAATTCACCACCAAAAATGCGCCTTTCAGGTTTTAGGGATTCCGCTCTCTGCGGAGAGCGGCCAAGGGGCTTTGCCCCTTTGGATTCCCCACCACCTTTTATAAAAGGTGGACGAAAATTTTTGCGTCGCGGGGA
>CALWIS010000240.1 GCA_944380795.1 uncultured Clostridia bacterium
AGCGGTCTTGGCAAAAATCTCATTGACCTCGCTGTATACACCCCGCACCTTGGAACGGATCACGCTCTTGCGGAACTCGTACTTTTCCATATTGCCTTCCCCGTCCAGATGAATAATGGCAGAGAAGGTGAGCTTGTCCTCTCCGGCGTTCAGGGAGCACACCCCGTTGGAAAGGGCCTCCGGCAGCATGGGAACCACCCGGTCGGCAAAATACACCGAGGTGCCCCGGGTAATGGCTTCTGCGTCTAGACGAGAGCCTTCCTTCACATAGTGGGAAACGTCCGCGATATGCACGCCCAGCTTAAAGCCGCCAGTACGGGTGCGGGTCACGGAGATGGCGTCATCCAAATCCTTGGCGGAGGCGCTGTCAATGGTGAAAATAGCAAACCGGCGCAAATCCAGCCGGCCCTTGCGGTCCTCATCGGTCACGCCGCGGCTGCTCACCGCTTCTGCCTCTTTCAGCACATCCTCAGGGAACACTGCCGGGATGTCGTTCTGCTCTAGAATGGCATCGGCGCAAACCCGGGCGCTGGAACCCTTGCCGTAAATTTTAATAACACGGGCAAACAGCCGGTCTCCGCCGGGGCGGGTGTACAGCTCTGCCATGACTTTATCGCCCTCGTTGGCTCCCAGCAAATCCCGGTCCATAATGGAAATATCGTATCGGATGGCGCAGTCGGCCCGCAGAGCAAAATAGAAGCCCTCCCGCACAACAGTACCCGTGGTGCGCTGCTCTTTCCTTTCCAGAATTTTCAGCACCCGTCCGCTGGGACCCTTGGGGTCGTCCATCACCGGCAGCACCTCTACTTTATCCCCCAGCAAAGCGCCGTTCAGCCCGCTGCTATGGATAAACAAATCCGGTTCGTCCCCCTCTGTCATGCGGGCAAAGGCAAATCCTTTGCTCAAAGAGACGATCACCGCAGTCTTTCGGTTTTCATTTCGAATCAACTCTACCACATGGTCACGGCTTACCGTGACTTTTCCATCCCGTTCCATTTCTCCCAACACCTTGCGGAATTTAGTCTTATCCTTCACTCCTGAATACTTACGAAGCTCCTTGGAGGTCAGCTTTCCATGAAAGCGCAGCAGGGTGTTTTCCAGTTCTCTTGCAATCGTATCTTTTTTTCCCATATTCACTCTTTCTCTCTTCCTACCGTACACACGGTATCACACAAACTATATCGAAAAGCCGTTTCCGGCATCTATCACCCGCAATAAAAGGCGGGCAGAAAAAGGCCCCGCTTTTTTAAAGAAGCGGGGCTTTCATCTCACCTTGTAATCAGGCGCTGAAATACATGATGATATTGATAATAATCACCAGTGCAAAGAATCCAATGGCGATGACCTTTGTCCATCTGGCAAGGAAAGAATCGATAGAACGGGCCTTGTTCTTGGAAAAGAACGTATCCGCGCCGCCGGTGACTACACCAACGTTCTTCTGATGGCCTTCCTGCAGCAGGACGATCACAATAATGCCAATGGAGAACAAAAGCAAAACAGCGCCGAAAATGATCTGAAGTGCGCCCATATCGATCTGCCTCCTATATCAAACTACTCTTTGTATCATACCACAAAGGAGCCAAATACGCAAGTATTTCCTTGATTTCCGGGGAATTTCTTTTGATTCTCTGCATATTTTCCCAAAAAAGGGCCACAATAGAAGCAGGTTCTTCTTTGAAACGCGTTTGCCGAAGAAGAACCCTGCCCCTTCCGGTTTGCCGGGAGGGGCTTTCTATATTTACAGGGTCATCTGCTCTCCCAGTGTTTCTTCCGGAGTGGGCATGGCTCCTAAGGCGGGCACTGCCTTGCGATACCGGTCGGGCTTTTTCAGCATCCCTTCTTCGTACACCTGGGCCTTGGTTACCTTCTGGCCCCGTTTCAAGGTCATTACTGCCACGCCTTGGGTGGAACGGCTGCTCTTGCTCTGCACCGACCCTGTGTGGAACAGCAAAAGCCGCCCTGCGGAGGAAGTAAGCAGAAGTTCGCAGTCCTCCCGCACATACAGCGCTGCCGCTAAGGGAGATTTATCGCTGTAGGCACCGATGAGCTTTTTCCGGTTGGTCTTGGTGGCATAAGAACTCATCTCCACCTTGGCCATTTTGCCGTTTTCAAACACAAACAGCATGAACCCGGCATAATCACCGGTCACCGCCATATACACAGCGTTCTCCCCTTCGTCCATTCCCAGCTTGGCCGGGATATAATCCCCCAGTACGCTGGCCTTGGTGTCGGAAAACTCGCTGGCGCGAGTTTTATATACCTGGCATTTGTCGGTGAAGAAAAGAAGCTCGGTGTTATTAGTGGCCTCCACCTGCTGGATTACCACATCATTTTCCTTTAGCTTCTGTTCGCCGCTCATCCGCAAGGAAAGGGGCGTGATCTTCTTGAAGTACCCTTCTGCTGTAAAGAACAGGTTCACCGCGTAATCCGGAACGTCCTCCTCCGGGGAATACTCCTCCACCTCGTCGGCATAGAGAAGCTGGCTCTTTCTCGGCTGGCCGTATTTTTTTACTACGGCTTCCAGTTCCCGGATGATGATATTCTTTACCCGTGCCTTGGATTCCAGAATCGCCTTTAGGTCGGCAATATCCTTTTCCAGCTGCTCCACTTCCTCGGTGCGCTTTAAGATATATTCCCGGTTCAGATGGCGCAGCTTGATCTCCGCTACATATTCGGCCTGGGTTTCGTCAATGCCGAAACCAATCATCAGGTTGGGAACAACCTCCTGCTCTTCCTCGGTATTCCGAACAATGGCAATGGCCTTGTCAATGTCCAGCAAAATGGCCTGCAAGCCTCGCAGCAGATGCAGCTTCTGCTGCTTCTGCTGTAAATCATAGTAGGTGCGGCGGCGAACACATTCCACGCGGAAGGCCGTCCACTCGTCCAGCAGCTCGCCCACCCCCAGCACCTTGGGAGTACCGGCAATGAGCACATTAAAGTTGCAGGAGAAGGTATCCTCCAGCGAGGTCATTTTAAAGAGCCGCTGCATCAGCTTATCCGGGTCTACGCCCCGTTTCAGGTCAATGGTGATTTTGAGTCCATCCAAGCCGCTTTCGTCCCGGACGTCGGCAATTTCCTTGACCTTGCTCTGCTTGACCAGTTCCACGATCTTCTCCACAATGGCCTCGATGGTGGTGGTAGGGGGAATCTGGGTCACGTCGATGCAGTTGGCGGATTTATCATAGGTATACCGGGAACGCACCCGGATGCCGCCCCGGCCGGTACGGTACACTTCTTCCATAGCCTTGCGGTCAAAGATGATCTGTCCGCCGCCGGGAAAGTCCGGCGCAAGGAGGGTGGAAAGCAAATCGTGCTCCGGGTCCCGCATCCGGGCAATGGCAGTCTGACACACTTCCGCCAGATTAAAGGGGCAAATGGAACTGGCCATACCCACGGCGATGCCGGTATTAGCGTTTACCAGCACCGACGGAAAGGTGGCGGGGAGCAAGGTCGGCTCCTTCATGGTGTTGTCGTAGTTGTCCACAAAGTCCACGGTGTCCTTGTCTATGTCCCGGAACAGCTCCTGACACAGGGAATCCAGCCGGGCCTCCGTGTATCGAGAGGCCGCCCATGCCATATCCCGGGAATAGTATTTGCCGAAGTTGCCCTTAGAATCCACGTAGGGATGCAAAAGCGCTTCATAGCCCCGGGAAAGCCGCACCATGGTATCGTAAATGGCCGCGTCTCCGTGGGGATTCAGTTTCATGGTCTGACCCACAATATTGGCGCTTTTCACACGCCCGGAATTCAAAAGCCCCATTTTATACATGGTATACAGCAGCTTCCGGTGGGAAGGCTTAAAGCCGTCGATCTCCGGAATGGCACGGGACATGATAACGCTCATGGCATAGGGCATAAAGTTTTTTTCCAGCGTATCGGTAATCAGCTGCTCCACTACCTCGCCAGCGCCGGCAATATAGCCTTTCGCCTTGGGGGCCCGCTTGGCAGGCTGGCTGTCGTTTCGTTTTCTCGCCATATTTTCTTCCTCCTTCCTTATGAAATATCCAGATCATCCAGATACAGATGGCCGGTCTGTGCAATATGGTTCCGGCGGCCCACCAGATTATCGCCTTCCAGCAGGTCGAACATGGCTGCCATTTTCTCGGCATCAGTGGGCATCACCTTAATGAGCCGCCGGGTCTCGGGGTTCATGGTGGTCAGGTTCATCATGTCCGGCTCGTTTTCGCCCAATCCCTTGGAGCGCTGGATGGTAAACTTTTTCCCTTCCAGCTTTTTGAGGAATTCGTCCTTTTCCCGCTCGTTGTAGGCAAAATAGGTGTCGCCTTTACAGGTAATCTCGTATAGGGGAGATTCCGCAATAAACACCTTCCCCGCCTGAATCAAATCGGGGGTCAGACGGTAGAGCATGGTCAAAAGCAGCGTACGAATCTGGAAGCCGTCCACGTCGGCATCGGTGCAGAGGATGACCTTATTCCACCGCAGGGCATTGATGTCAAAGGAGGAAAGCTCCTTGTTAGCCTTGGATTTCACCTGTACACCACAACCCAGCACCTTGATGAGGTCGGTGATGATCTCACTTTTAAAAATTTTGTCGTAGCTAGCCTTGAGGCAGTTCAAAATCTTACCGCGGATAGGCATAATGGCCTGAAAATCCGGGTTCCGGGCCTGCTTACAAGCACCTAACGCGGAGTCGCCCTCCACAATGAAGATTTCCCGCTCCTCCGGGTTTTTGCTGCGGCAGTCCACAAACTTTGCCACCCGGCTGGTCATGTCCATGTTGCTGGTGAGCTTCTTTTTCAGGTTGAGACGGGTCTTTTCTGCGTCTTCCCGGCTGCGCTTGTTAATGAGCACCTGCCCAGCGATTTTGTCGGCATCCATGGGGTTCTCAATAAAATAGATTTCCAGCTGATGGCGGAGCATCTCCACCATGGCCTCCTGGATGCCCTTGTTGGTGATGGCCTTTTTTGTCTGGTTCTCATAGGAGGTCACATTGGAGAAGGAGGAAATCACGATGATGAGGCAGTCCTCCACATCGGGATAGGTGATCTTACTCTCGTTTTTATTGTATTTCCCGGTCTGCTTGAGATATGCGTCAATCTGGTACACAAAGGCATTACGCACTGCCTTATCCGGCGCACCGCCGTGTTCCAGCCAGCTGGAATTGTGGTAGTATTCCACTGCATGGGTCTTATTGGAAAAGGCCACCGCTACATTGATTTTGGTCTTATATTCCGGCTTATCCTCCCGGTCGCGCACCTTGCGCTCCGTCTGCCAGAACTGGACAGAAGTCAGACTGTCCTCTCCCGCCAGCTCCTTAGCGTGGTCCACAATGCCGTTTTCGTAGGAAAACTCGGTAGTTTCGAACTTGCCGTTTACCTCGTTGCGGAAAATAAAGGTCACGCCGTCATTGACGATAGCCTGCCGCTTGATGATATCCAGATAGTATTCCGCCGGTACGTCGATATCGGTGAACACC